>DAIMGD010000052.1:0-12184 GCA_036724165.1 Rhodanobacter sp. | reverse complement strand
CTGATGGGCTTCGGCCATCGCGTCTACAAGAACTTCGATCCGCGCGCGAAGATCATCCGCGAGATGTGTCACAAGGTGCTGGCCGAGCTGGGCGTCAACGACCCGCTGCTGGATGTGGCGATGAAGCTGGAAGAAGCGGCGCTGAAGGACGACTACTTCGTCGAGCGCAAGCTGTACCCGAACGTCGATTTCTACTCCGGCATCATCTACAAGGCGCTGGGCATCCCGACCGAGATGTTCACCGTGATGTTCGCGATCGCGCGTACTTCCGGCTGGATCTCGCACTGGATCGAGCAGCACGAAACCCCGGGTGCGCGGATCGGTCGTCCACGCCAGATCTACACCGGCGCCGACGTGCGCGACTACGTGCCTACGCCCAAACGCTGACCCGCTGCGCCGGCGCGTCAGATAGCGCCTGCTGTCGCGACATAACGAAAACGCCCGGTTTGAACCGGGCGTTTTGCTGCATGCTCAGCAAGCAGCAGGTCGATACCTACGGTGTTCAGCGCAACGCCGCGCTCAACTGCTGTTCAAAGGTGTTGTCGTCGTTTTCGGCCAGCAGCATTTCCACTTGAGCCAGCGAGGCACGACGCATCGGTTTTTCCTCGCCCCGATCCAGCGGGGCCTGGCGCAGTGCATCGCGCGGCAGCACGGTGAGATCGAAAGGCAACTCATCGGCGGCAAACAGCAGCACCGGATACTCCGGTTGTTCGTCCCGACTGCTGCGCAGCCGGCGGGTCTGCATTTCGATCGGCACACTGTGTTCGCGCAGATACAGTCCTACCGCATCGGGATCGTCACTGAACACGTGCAGGCATACGGCGGAATGTGTGTCGGCGGTACCTTCGAGGACGCTGCCGACCAGTCGCGGCTCGAATACGGCGAGAAAACGCATGGCCTCGACCGCGGCTTCCCGTCGCTGGCGGAGCAATTCAGGCTGGCTGCTGGCGAGAAACAGGCGCTGGTGTTCGCGCAGCGCCTGCTCGATTTCCAGATTCCGCGGCAGTGCCTGCGTATCGAGGATGCCCAGCCGTTCGGCGGCCTTGAGCTTGGCATGATGAAAGTCGCGGATGCCATGTTCGCTCATCAAGCGCGCTGCTTCCTGGGCGATGCGCAGGCGGTTGCGCTGAAGGCGGTCGTGCGCATGGATTCGGTGATGTTCGCCTCGGGACATGGCGCGCTCCTCGTCAGTCGTTGGCCGGCAGCTTCGAGTGACGCGAGCATCGCTCAAAGCCGCTCCGGTGGTTCAGAAAATATCGTAAGCGTGCTGCTGATCCTGATCCTTCTGCTGGGAGGCCTGGCTGCGCAGGCGATCGACATCTTCTACCTTGAACATCTCGCTCATGCTGTTGGGGTCATCCGCGGAGGAGGGCAAGCCACTTTCGCGATTGATCTGTACCGTACTGATCCCTGGCGGCATCGGCAACATGCTCGAAGGCAGGTCCTTCAACACGCTGCCCATGTAGTCCATCCAGATCGGCAAAGCCGCCTTGGCGCCAAACTCGCCGTGGCCCAGCGAAGCGTAGTCATCGAAACCCACCCACACCGAGGTGGAAAGGTCGCCGTTGAAACCGACGAACCAGGCATCGCGATGGTCATTGGTGGAGCCGGTCTTGCCAGCCAGGTCATCGCGGCCCAGCGCCTTGGCCGCGAAACCGGTACCGCGAAGGATGACGTCCTTCATCAGCGACGTTATCAGGTAGTCGTTGCGCGTCTCGATGACGCGTGGTGCGAGTACGGGTGGATGCGCGCTATCACCGTGCACGTCGGCGGGCAGTACGGCTTCACCCACGCCGTCGACGCTGCTGGCCGCAGCGGGTGCCGCGCTGGCGCTGCTGGTCACGTCGTTTGCCGGGGTCTTGATCATGTCAGCCGGTGGCGGACCTGGCGGGCGTGTATCGAGCAGGCGCTCCTGGCAGTTGCGGCAGGCGCGGGCGGGATTGGCCAGGTACACCGGCTTGCCGTCGCGGTCATCGATTTCGCTGATGAAATAGGGGGTGACCAGATAGCCGCCGTTGGCAAATACCGCATAGCCACGCGCCATGCTCATCGGCGATACCGATGCGGTTCCCAGTGCCATCGATAGATTGGCCGGCAGCGCGTCCAGCGGGAAGCCGAAGCGCATGGCGTATTCCCGCGCGTAGCGGACACCGATGGCATCGAGCAGTCGTACCGACACCAGATTCTTCGACTGCACCAATGCCTCGCGCAGCCGCATCGGTCCGGCAAATTTGCCGTCGTCGTTGGACGGAGTCCAGATGCCGCCGGGCCGCGAAGGATCGGGCAGCGCCAATGGCGCGTCGTTGATGATCGAGGCCGCAGTGAAGCCACGGTCGAACGCCGCCGAGTATAGATACGGCTTGAAACTCGAACCGGGCTGGCGCGCCGCCATGACGGCACGGTTGAACTTGCTGCGCACAAAGTTGAATCCACCAACCAAGGCCTGGATCGAACCGTCTTCCGGATTGATCGAGGTCAATGCGGCCTGCGCGGCTGGAATCTGATCGAGTTGCCATTCGCCCGTGGCGTTGCGTGATACCCGGATGATGTCGCCGCGTTTGACGACACTGTCGACGTTGTGGGGCGCAGCGCCTACGCGATCGTCGTCGATATGCGGCCGGGCCCAGCTCATCGCAGCCAGATCAAGCTTCACGTTTTCATGGCTGGCCAGATGAACCGTGGCCTGTTTGGCATCGCTGGCTATGACCAGGCCGGATTGCATCCCCGAAACACTCGGGTAACTGGACAACAGGTTGTCATAATCCTGCTCGCTGGCGCTGGCGGGCAGGTCCTGGTGAGCCTCCGGTCCGCGCCAACCATGGCGATGGTCGTAGGCGATCAGGCCATCACGCAAGGCTGCCACCGCGGCCTGCTGCCGCGAGCTCGGCACGGTGGTCTTGACGACATAGCCTTCGGTGAGCGCATCGTTGCCCAGTCGATCGAGCACCTGCCGGCGCACCATCTCCGCCAGATACGGCGCGTCCACTTCGATCGGCTGCTCATGTGGATAGGCGTGGTTCGGCTCGGCGATGGCCTGCTGGTAAACCGCCTTGGTGATGTACTGATGCTGGAGCATTTCGCCCAGTACCCAGTTGCGTCTGGCAATCGCGCGCGCGGGACTGTTGATCGGATTGACCGCCGAGGGCAGCTGAAACGTCGAGGCAATCAATGCGCATTCAGCCACCGTAAGCTGATCCAGCGTCTTGCCGTAGTAGTAGGCTGCCGCCGCACCCACGCCATATGAGCGATGACCCAGAAACATCTTGTTGAGATACAGCTCAAGGATCTGGTCCTTGCTGAGTTCATGTTCGATCCTGAGCGCGATGAAGATCTCGGTGAGCTTTCGCGAATAGAGTTTTTCAGGACTGAGGAAGAAGTTGCGCGCCACCTGCTGGGTGATGGTCGAGCCGCCGGGCCCCTTGTCGCCGCCGGTCACGATCACATGCCAGCCGGCGCGCGCAATACCGCGCCAGTCCACTCCAGGGTGATGGTAGAAATCGGCATCCTCTGCCGACAACACCGCATGCTTGAGCCGGTCCGGCACCTCGCTGATCGCGACCGGGATGCGCCGTGTCTCGCCGAAGCTGGCGATCAGTTTGCCGTCCGCGCTCAATACTCGCAGCGGTACCTGCATGTGGTAGTCCTTGAGAACTGCCACGGAGGGAAGCCTCGGGGCTATCAGCCAATACGCCACGCCAACTGCGATAACTGCCAGGAGCAAACCGGAAAAGGCCAGGATCAGTACCCAGCGCAACAAACGCTTGAAAATTCGCATGGTGTTGGGATAGCGAGACCTGAGTCAAAACATGGCAGAGTATAGATGTTGCAGTATCCATCACATGCGATGAAGTCGGCTAAAGCAAGGGTTGCGCCAAAAGCGCAGTGCCGCAAATGTGGTGGACATCACGTCAATTACTTGAGAAAGTTCCTGTAGACCGTTGCCATTGCGTTAATTTTTCGATTTAATGCCATTGCGCACCCCACCAGGATTCTGGGTAAGGGCGCTAGCGGCAAGGGGGATACACCGTGGGGCTCTTTACACCCAAGAAGCCGGCGCTGATTGGTGTCGACATCAGTTCGACTGCCGTCAAGTTGCTGCAGCTAAGTCAAGTGGGCGGTCGCTATCGCGTGGAGCATTACGCGGTCGAGCCATTGCCACCCAATGCCGTGGTCGAAAAGAACATCGTCGAGGTCGAGGCGGTGGGCGATGCCATCCGTCGCGCGCTGGCACGTTCGGGTTCCAAGCTCAAGCATGCGGCGGCTGCGGTGGCTGGGTCGGCAGTAATCACCCGCATCATCCCGATGTCGAGCGAACTGTCCGATGACGATCTGGAGGGTCAGATCCAGGTCGAAGCCAACCAGTACATTCCCTATCCGATCGATGAAGTCAGTCTCGATTACGAAGTGGTCGGGCCAGTACGCGACAACGCAGACATGAACAATGTACTGCTGGCGGCCTCGCGCACCGAGAACGTCGACATGCGTGTGGCTGCACTGGATCTCGGTGGGTTGACTGCCGGAGTCATCGACGTCGAAGCATTCGCGATGGAGAATGCATTCGCGATGGTGGCCGACCAGCTGAACGTCGGCCGCGATGCGCTGGTGGCAGTCGTCGATATCGGCGCCACCATGACCACTCTGTCCGTGCTGCGAAATCAGCGCACGATCTATTCGCGCGAACAGGTTTTCGGCGGCAAGCAGCTGACCGACGAAATCATGCGCCGTTTCGGGCTTTCCTACGAGGAGGCCGGTCGGGCCAAGCGCAAGGGCGGTCTGCCCGAGTCGTACGAAACCGAGGCACTCGAGCCATTCAAGGAATCCCTGATCCAGCAGATCAGCCGCCTATTGCAATTCTTCTTTGCCGGCAGCGAATACAGCAAGGTCGATCAGGTGGTTCTGGCGGGGGGATGCGCTTCGATCGAAGGGCTTGGTCCGATGCTGGAAGAGCAGCTGGGCGTGCCCTGCATCGTCGCCAACCCGCTGGCTCGCATGTCGTTGTCGCCACGGGTGCAGGCGCAGTCGCTGGCCCAGGATGCCCCTGCGCTGATGATAGCGGTCGGTCTCGCCTTGAGGAGCTTCGACTGATGGCACACGTCAATCTACTTCCCTGGCGCGCCGCACGCCGCAAACAGCGCGAACGCGAGTTCTACATGCAGCTTGCCACCGCGTTTGTCGTGGCGGTGGGTGTTCTGCTGCTGTGGATGTTCTGGATGGATCAGCGCATCGACAACCAGAACGATCGCAATGCGCTTTTGCAGACCGAGATCAAGCAGCTCGATGTGCGCATCGCCAAGATCAAGGATCTGGAAAAAGTGCGTGAACATCTACTGGCGCGCAAGCAGATCATCGAACAATTGCAAGCCGATCGTTCGCAGATGGTGCATCTGTTTGACGAACTGGTCAGGACGATTCCCACCAGCGCGCGGCTGAGCGGTCTCAAGCAGAACGGGCAGTCGATGTCGCTCGATGGTGTGGCGCAATCCAACGCCAGCGTCGCCGAGTACATGCGCAATATCGAAGCTTCACAGTGGATGGGGCATGCCGACCTGCGCAAAACCGAGAACAGTCACGATGCCACCCGCATGCCGTACACCTTCGGTCTGGATGTGACGCTGAGCCGGCCAAAATCGGATGATGCCGGCGCCGGAAACGAAGAAACACCGGCAGCCGCAGCAAGCTCCGGCACGGCGCCGTCAGCGGCTATGCCGACGGCACTCGGCAATGCCGCAAAAACGATCACGAGTGTTCCGGCCAAGACTGCCACCGTGCCGATGCCCGCCACACCGGCGAAGCCGGTGAGTGCGGCTGCTACGGGAGGAACCAAGCCATGAAGTTCCTCAACGACATCCGGAACCTGGATCGCAACAACGTCGGTGGCTGGCCACAATCAGTCAAGGTGTTCTTCACTGTCCTGTTGTTTGCCATTGTCATGCTGATCGGCTGGTACTTTTTTGTCGGTGACCAGCAGGACACTTTGACGACACTGGCCAGCAAGGAAGAGAGCCTCAAGCAGGAGTTCTCGACCAAACAGGCCAAGTCAGTCAATCTGGAGGCATTGCAACAGCAGCTCGACGAGATGCAGGACATGTTGCGCCAGCTGTTGCGCCAGCTGCCCAGCCGAACCGAAATGCCTGAGTTGCTGATCGACATTTCACAGACCGCGCTGTCCGCTGGGCTGGAAACCGAACTGTTCCAGCCGGGTCCGGAAACACCGAAGGACTTCTACGCAGAAAAGCCGATCACTCTGCGCATGACCGGGACTTATCACCAGTTTGGCACCTTCATCAGCGGCGTGGCGTCGCTGCCCCGGGTAGTGATTCTTACCCTGCACGATGTCTCGCTGACCCCGAAAGCGGCAACCAAGGATGGCGCGCCGGTGGACGGTGTATTGGTCCTGCAGGGAACCGTGAAGACATACCGTTATCTGGATGACGAGGAAAGCACCGGCGCCGGCAAGCCCTCGGGCAATGTCAATGCAGGAGGGCAGAAATGAACAAGTTTGCTGCCATCAAATCAGTGCGCACGACCCGTGTATTGCTGATGCTGGGCATGGCGCTGATCCTCAGCGGCTGTACCCGCGGCATGTCGGATCTGCGCAGCTGGATTGCCCAGGAAAAAGCCAAGAAGGGCGCTCCTATCCAGCCCTTGCCGGTGATCAAGACGTTCGAGACCTTCAAATACGACGATCAGGATCGGCGTGATCCGTTCAGTCCCAGCACCGTCGAGCTGCAGAATTCCACTGCCGCCAACGGCCCGCGGCCTGATGCTGATCGCGCCAAGCAGCCATTGGAAATGTTTGCGCTGGACAGCCTGAAGATGGTCGGCACGGTCGGCATCGGCGCAAACCTGGAGGTCTTGATCAAGGATCCGGGCGGTGTGATTCATCGTGTCCATAGCGGTGAATACATGGGCCAGAACTATGGGCACGTCACCGCCATCAGCGAGGACCATCTCGATCTGGTGGAGTTGGTATCCAACGGTAATGGTGGCTGGATGGAACGTCCGGCCAGCATCGCGCTCGACGCGAAATAGGAAACACAGGGGCTGATGCAATGACCAACCAAATCCAATCCGTCCGGGGCCGTGTCATGCGCCATGCGAGTCGCTACATGATGATGGGCCTGCTGATTGCCAGCGCCACATGGGCCAGCACGGCCATGGCCGCCAGTGCCACGCTGAAGAACATCAGCTATGACGCACTGCCAGGTGGTGGCGTCGAGCTGCACATGGACTTCGGCAATGGCCCGGTGCCCCAGCCCAGGATATTCACCACCGGCAATCCGCCGCGCATCGCCGTCGATTTTGCCGATACCGATAACGCAGCCGCGCGTCATATCGATATCGGCAAGGGTTCGACCTCAGGTGTGTCCGCGGTGCAGGCTGGCGGCCGCACCCGCGTGGTGGTGGAGTTGATGCGTGAATCCACGTATCGATCACGAGTCCAGGGCAGCAGTCTGGTGCTGACTATCAACAATGGCACTGCGGATCAGTCCATTACCACGGCATCCACCATCGACCCAACCAAAGCGCTGCCTTCGGAGATGAACGGTCCGGCGATCTCCAATATTGATTTCCGCCGTGGTCCGAACGGCGAGGGTCGAGTGCTGATCAGTTTCAACGGCAGCGGGGCGAATGCCCAGATGACCCACCAAGGCGACAAGGTCGTGGTCACCATCGATCACGCGAACTTGCCAGCCAGCCTCGCTCAACGCCTGGATACGCTGGACTTCGCCACGCCGGTGCAGTCCATCGTCACCCGCACAGGAGTGGGTGGTGGCGCACATATCGAAATCGCGGTGAAAGGCAGTGTCGACACCTCGGCCTATCAGACTGCTGATCAGTACGTCGTCGAAGTGGCACCGAAAAAAGCTGACGCCAAGAATGACAGGCTGGCCAAGATCGGTCAGGAGCCGGATTACAGCGGCAAGCGCGTCACCTTCAACTTCCAGGACATTCCGGTGCGTTCCGCGCTGCAGTTGATCGCCGACATCTCCGGGCTCAACCTGGTTGCCTCGGACAGCGTCGGTGGCAGCGTCACCCTGCGCCTGGTCAACGTGCCGTGGGATCAGGCGCTGGACGTGATCCTGCGGGCCAAGAGCCTGGACAAGCGTCGCAATGGCAACGTGGTGTGGGTCGCGCCGCAGGGTGAGCTGGCCAAGTACGAGCAGGATATCGCCGATGCCAAGTTGAAGGCCCAGGACACGGCGGAACTGGTCACGGACTACGTGCCGATCAGCTATGGCAAGGCTACGGATATTGCCAAATTGCTGACCACTGGCAGCCTGCAAAGCACCGGGGGTGGTTCCAGCGCTGGTTCTCAGCACGGATTCCTCTCGCCGCGCGGCAGCGTGTCGTTCGACGAACGCACCAACACACTGTTGCTCAACGACACGCCGGAGAAAATCAAGCAGATACGCGATCTGATCGCCGTGCTGGACAAGCCGGTGCAACAGGTGCTGATCGAGTCGCGCATCGTGGTGGCTACCGATGATTTCTCCCGCGAGCTGGGCGTGAAGTGGGGCGTGCAGGCCAACCACACCACGGACAGCGGCAATCAAATCGGTACCAGCCCGGCGGGCGGCGATGCCGCTGGTCTGGCCATACAGAATCACAACGTGCAGACGAAGTACGCGCAGGACGTCGCCAATTACATCAATGGAGGTTCCACCGGAACGCTGCCTGTCCCCGGTACAATCAACTACCAGACCGGCTCCAATGGCTTCAACGTCAATCTGCCGGCAACCAACCCGGCTGGCCAGCTCGGCCTGGCGATCCTGGGCAGGAACTACCTGGTCGATCTGGAGCTTTCCGCGGCACAGACCGAGGGTCGCAGCGAAGTGATCTCCAGTCCACGCGTGATTACCGCCAACCAGCAGGAAGCGGTGATCCGCCAGGGCCAGGAGATCGGCTACGTCACGTTCCAGAATACGGGCGGTGCGGCTGGCAGCGGCACGGCCACGGTACAGTTCAAGGATGCCGTGCTGGAGCTGAAGGTGACTCCGACGATCACCGCCGACAACCGCGTCTATCTGATGATCAACGTCAAGAAGGATGCGTTGGCCGGCTATGTGAATGCGCCAGGCAGTGGCCAGGTGCCGACCATCGATACCCGTGAGATCAACACATCGGTGCTGGTGGACAACGGTCAGACCGTGGTGCTGGGTGGCATCTACGAAGTCAACAAGACCAATACGGTCACCAAGGTTCCGGGTCTGGGTGATATTCCGGGTATCGGCGTGTTGTTCCGCCATAACACGCGCAGCGATACCAAGGCCGAGTTGCTGATCTTCGTGACGCCGCGCATTCTCAGCGACACGTTGCAGTAAATCGAGCGTCATGCAGGCAAAAAGAGGCGGCTTCGGCCGCCTCTTTTTTTTCGCAATGCAGGTGGCCGATTAAACTTCCGGCGATGGTTATGGTCTGTAGGACGCTGCCCAGTCCGCGAGCCATTGCGGCATGTCAGTCAGATCCTTGCGCCATATAGACGGAACCGAAACATGGATACACCCGAAATTCAGGCATTGAGTCTACTGCAGCAGGCCTTCGCGCAATTGCGCGAGGATCTGCAGCGCTGCATCATCGGCCAGCCGCATCTGATCGATTGTCTGCTGGTGGCCTTGCTGGCTGACGGTCATCTGCTGGTCGAGGGAGCCCCCGGTCTGGCCAAGACCACCGCGGTAAAGGCACTGGCAGCGCGGATCGAGGCGGACTTCCACCGGGTGCAGTTCACTCCCGATCTGCTGCCGGCCGATCTCACCGGCACCGATGTGTTTCGTCCGCAAAGCGGCAGTTTCGAGTTCGAGCGCGGCCCGCTGTTCCATAACATCGTGCTCGCCGACGAGATCAATCGCGCGCCTGCCAAGGTGCAGTCGGCGCTGCTGGAGGCGATGGCCGAGCAGCAGATCACGGTCGGCCGCAGCACCTGGCATCTGCCCGAGCTGTTCATGGTGATGGCCACGCAGAATCCGATCGAGCAGGAGGGCACGTTCACACTGCCGGAAGCCCAGCTTGATCGTTTCCTGATGCACGTCACGATCGGTTATCCCGATGCCGCCGCCGAATTGGCGATACTCAAGCTGGCTCGCGACCAGGCCAGCCGCCGTGCACATCCGGTGACCAAGCCACTGGCCTTGCTGAGTCAGGCCGATGTGTTCGCGGCGCGCGAAGCGGCGATGGCCGTGCACATGGCGCCGGCGCTGGAGGAATACCTCACTCAGCTGGTGCTGGCTACGCGCGATGCGGGTCGTTATGGGGCGGAGTTGAAGCGCTGGATTGCCTGGGGTGGCAGCCCGCGCGCGACCATTGCACTGGATCGCTGTTCACGAGCCATGGCATGGCTGGCCGGACGCGATTACGTATTGCCCGAAGACGTGCATGGCATCGTGCATGAAGTATTGCGCCATCGGGTATTGCTCAGCTACGAGGCGGAAGCCGAGGGCGTGCGCCCCGATCGGGTGATCGACCGCCTGCTGGATCTCGTGCCGCTGCCGTGAATGCTGTGACGCATAGTCGGGCCGATGGTGACGGCCGCAGCCAGGTCTCGCTGGGCGAATTGATTGCCTTGCGCGCGCGGGTTGGCCGTGTTCGCGTGGCGCCGTTGCGGAGTCGCGCGGAGCGTAGCGGTCAGCAGTCCAGCCGTCTATACGGCCGGGGCATGGATTATGCCGAATCGCGCGTCTATCAGGCGGGTGACGATGTGCGTCGGCTTGACTGGAGGCTTACCGCGCGCAGCGGCAAGTTGCACACGAAGCTGTTCCAGGAAGACCGCGAGGGTTGCCTGCTGATCCTGCTGGATACGCATGCCAGCATGCGTTTCGGCACGCGCGTGCGCTTCAAGTCGGTGCAGGCCGCACGCGCGGCCGCCTTTGCCGCATGGTACGCGGCAAGGGCCGGAGAACGGGTGGGAGTGATGGCATTCGGTCATGCCGAGCAGCTGCTGCGCCCGCAGGCCGGATCGCGTGGTGCGCTGGCGGTGTGCGGTGCGCTGGCCGGCTGGGATGCGCAACCTTCATCGGACAAGCGGGAGCCGCTCGCGGACGCCCTGGTGCGTGCGGGCCGCGTGCTGCATGGCGCCAGCCGCGTGCTGCTGGTCAGCGATGGCTTCAGCTGCGATTCGTCGGCGCGCCAGCGGCTGCTGGATCTCGCTCGCCATGCCAGCATCAGTGTCTTGGTAACGGCCGATGCCCTTGAACTCGCGCTGGCACCGGCCGGGCGTTATCCGCTGGAGCATGCCGGCGAGCGCAGCGAAGTGCTGCTGCAGTCCGAGCGCCAGCGCCGCGATTTCCAGCGCGCCATCGGCACGGGCCCGGCTCGCCTCGCCGAGCTGGCGAAGTCACTCGGGTTGCGTTGCAGCAGCATCGATACGTCGAGCGATCCGTTCGAATCGGTATCGGGATTGCTTGGCATGCCGAGGTCGCCGCGATGACCTCGCTTCCAGCACATCCCGCGGCAGCCGTGGCGGTGTCGGAACCGAGCCTGCGCGACATCCATCTGCCACCCGATCCTGCCTGGTGGCCGCTGGCGCCGGGCTGGTGGGGGCTGGCTGGACTGTTTCTGCTGGCGCTGCTGGCCGGTGCATGGTGGTGGCGCAAGCATCGACGCACGCTTCGCCAGCAGGAGCGTGTGCTGGCGGAAATCGATCGACTCGTCTTGCAGCATCACGATGATGGTGACCAGGCCGCACTGGCAAGCGGCCTGCACCAGCTGTTGCGTCGGGTGGCACGCGGACACGATGCAACTGCCGCGCGGCAGCGTGGCGAAGCCTGGCGGGAAACGCTGGCACGAATGCCGGTGGATGCGTCGACGCTGGATCGATTGTCGGCGCTGGAGCAGACGATCTATCGCCCGCAATCGCCATTCGATCATGCTGCCGCGGTGATTGCGGCGCGGCAATGGTTACGCTTGGCGCTGAAGCCGCGGAAGTGGAAGGTGGCAGGCCCGGAGCAATCGCATGCCTGAGTTTGCGTGGCCGTGGATTGCCGTGTTGTTGCCGTTGCCCTGGTTGCTGCGGCGCTGGTTGCAGCCAGCCGCGCCGGGGCAGGCCCTGCATCTGCCGCAACCGGGTTTGCAGTTGACCCGGGTGAACAGCGGCGCCGTGCATGGCGTCGTGCCGTGGCTGCTGGCGCTGGCCTGGCTATGCCTGCTGGCGGCGGCGGCGCGACCGCAACGGGTGGGACCGCCGCAG
>DAIMGD010000051.1:0-12207 GCA_036724165.1 Rhodanobacter sp. | reverse complement strand
CGTAGGAGCTGGGCAGGCTGGTATAGCTCTCGTCGTCGATGCTGCCGTCGTCCTTGTCCAGCTCGACCGTGCGCGCGCCGGGCGACGGTTCGGCGGCGATCTCGAGCACCTCGCCCTGGCCCTCGATGTCGATGTCCTCGCCCTGGCCGATCGTGTGCAGCTGCTCCGGTGCCGGTGCGCCGTAGTTGCGCCCCAGCACCGACCAGATCGACGGATCTTCCGCACCCAGCCGCCACAGCGCGTAGCCGTAGGGCTTGTAGTCGTCGGCGGCATGGATCTGGTTGTACGCGGTGACGCCATCGAGGAACCAGACCTGGTGCGTGCTGCCGTCGTCCTCGCTGTAGGAAAAGTGCGGGTTTTGCGCGTCCTGGTCGAACGCGATGTCGGCCTGCGCGTCGGTGGCGCGGTCCATCGCATCCTGGAAGGTCAGCGCCTCGGCATTCTGTCCATGCGACCAGTCGTAGCCGTAGTTGCCAATGGCGATGATGGTCTGATCCGGGTCGAGCACCTTCATGCGCTTGTCGAGCGTGCTTTCGAACCAGTCCTCGGCGGCGATGCTCCCCGCATCCTTGCCGGCCCAATGCTGGTCGTAGGCCATCAACAGCTCGAAGTCGACGATCTCGGCGTAGCCTTTGTAATCCCAGGTCGCGTCGTCGAACGGCACTGACAGCACGATGCCCCAGTTGTGCGGATCGAAGGCATCGTTGAGTTCCGACAGGAAGGCCTTGAGGTCCTTTTGCGCGCTTTCGGGCACCTCCTCGAAATCCACCGTCACGCCCTGGAAGTGATTGGCGTCGACGAATGCGACGATCTGGGCGATGCGCGCCTGCCGCAGCGCGGGATCGGCCAGCATGCGCGCGAGGCCCTGGGAGTCCCACACGCCATTCACGGCGTTCTGCAGCAGCGGCAGGATCGGCGTGGAGGGCTTCTGGCGGCGGATCAGATCGAGCGCCTTGGCGTCGATGTCAGTATGCAGCGCCATGTCCGAGCCGCTCAGGCTCAGCCAGGTGGGGATCACCCAGTCCAGCGTGGGTAGCGCGCGCTTCAGTGAGGGATAACTGCTGTCATCCCAGTTCACATAGAAACCGATCGCCAGTGGCCGGTCGGCCGGCTTGTCCAGCGAGGGCGGGGGCGTATGCGGCAGATTGTTCTTGCCCGCATGCGTGCGCGACAGATGCAGCAGTTTCTGCTTGGCGCGCACTTCCGCCGCCAGCTTTGCCGCCTGCTTCAGCAGTTGCGGTGCAACCGCCTTCACTCCGGTCAGCGCATGCAGGGTTCGCCCGTGACTGCCGAGGTGCAGTCCGCTCATGCTCGGCCTGACGAACAGGCTGACCGCGCATGCCACCACGAACAGCGTGCTGACCACGCCGGCAAGCAGCGCGAGTCGGGACACGCGGCTGGCCCGTCGGCCGGTGGGGTCGAAGAAGATCGGTTTCTTTTGCATGCTGTATATGGGGTCGGCAGACGCTGTGGGTCGCAGGTTGACGCGGTAGCGCGCAACCGTCGTGAAGCAGACCCTGATGATAAGTGATTGGCGCCCGCCCGCCGATCAACCGATGACGGCGCCCGGTACCGGTGTGCTGAAGTCCTCCGGCAGCAGCTTCTGGGTCAGCCGGAACACGCCTTCGTGGATCTTGCGCGGCAGCACCACGTCCAGCACGGTGGTCTGATGCGGGGCCAGCATGGTGAACAGGTCATCGCTGGCGGCGCTTTTCGCCAGTGCGTGATGGACCAGGCCGCCGAGGTCGGTCGGTTGCACGTTGGCGCCGTAAGGCCGGTGGCTGGGGACGGCATTGCGCAGTGTCTTGCGGCTGTTGCCCGGATCGGCCACGCGGGCGTCGCCGGCGAGCAGGGCATGGTTGAGGAACAGCGAGATCGTGCTGCGGTTTTTCGAGTTGGCCTGGCGGTCGATCATGAAGTCATCCGGCAGCAGGTCAGGACTGGCCTGCGCGCCGGCGGTGAACAGGAAGCCGGCGCCGGTGAGCGGTTCGCCGGCCTCGTCGGAAAGCCGCACGATCAGCAGGCTGCGCGGATCGTGGATGTGCACGCGCGGGGCGAACAGCCCGGCGGGATCAAGTTCCACCTTGTTGGCATCGCGCTGCGCGTTCTCGCCGTCGAACGCGTTGCACAGGCTGGCGTAGTCGGCGGCGCTGCGTACCTGCAGGCAGCGCAGGATCGCCTCGATGGTGGCCGCCGCGGCACTTTGCAGGATGCCGTGCGCGCTGCCCGAATGCGCGGCGTCGGCGATCAGCTTGAACGCGCTGCGCGGACCCTGCAGCAGGGTGAGCGAGAGCGCATCGACCACCGCGCCCGCGACAGCGCCGTGGATCGACAGCACGGCGTGCTTCGCGTTGAGGTTGGCGGCGGCGATCCGCACCACGCCATCGGATCCGTCCTCGCCGGTATAGCTGTTGAGGTGGTCGTAGAGCGCGCGGTCGGGACGGTCGCCGGCCAGCACGAACAGGTAATGCCCGCTCGCCAGCGGATCGTCGCCATGGATATGGTCGAGGTTGAGCGACAGCGATTCGGCGCTGCCCAGTTCCAGCCAGTCCAGGATGCGCTGGCCCGGTTCCACGCCATCGAACCATGACTTGAGCCGGCCGAGCACGCCCTTGCCGAGCTGGGCCAGCGCCGAGCCGAAATTGGCTGGCGCCAGCATGACCAGGTGGCTGAGCCGGATCGTGCTGGTGCTGCCGGGCTGGTCGTGCTGCGCGCGCAGCCACTCGCGCACGACCGGGCCGCCGGTGGAGTGGGTGATGCAGGCGAAGCTGGCGTCGGCAAGGTGCAGGTCGCGCAGGGCGTGGTCGAACGCGCGCACCAGGTCGGCCATGGTCACCACATCATCGAAACTCACGTATTCCGATAGCCAGATATCCGTCAGCGTCAGCGGAAGCCCCGCCGTGGCGGCACGCTGCTGCAGTTGCTGCGGCATCTGGCCGTAGGTCGCGGTATTGCTGACGCTCCAGCCGTGGACGAATACGAGCGTGGTCATGACTCAGCTTCCTGAGATGAGACATGCGCATGATGCCGGATGATGCCGCGGCGAGATAGCGACCGGTCGCACCGGCCCCGCGGTTATTGCAAAGCGAGCCGTGTCGCGGCGGCGTGCAGCGGGTCGGCCGTGGCATGGCTGACCAGTTGCAGCCGGTCACCCCATGGCGTCAGGAAAGTCACGGCTGTCGTGTCGGCGTCCGTGCCATGAGCGATCCTGACCGGCTGCCCGATGAGGGCAACATGGTTGGCGCGCAGCCACTGGGCGGCGGAAACGGCGTCATCGGTGACGAACGTCACCGCCACCGACGCTTGCTCGCCGCGCTTCGTGGTGACCGCCCGCGGCGGCGTGTCGGCGGAAAGCTCGAGCATGCTGCCGTGGCCGCAATCCATCAGCGATTCGGCCGGTGTACGGGTCGCCTCTCCGTCGACCACCGCGCAATTCATCACGTCGTGGAAGAACGCCACTGCCTGATGAAGGTCGGGCACGTGCAGCGGGATGTAATCGCCGCCGGCGGCACGGCTGCTTCCCGGCAGTGCGGCCAGGGCGAGGGAAAACAGCATAAGCAGGGAAAGCAGGGTCTTGTTCATGGCAGGTGTCCGGTACATGCGCAGCTCAATGGTCACCGGCGGATCGTTTGCCAAGCGGCGTGGCATGACCGCTGTGTTTCCCGCGGCGAACAATCCACGCCCCCATTCGACGTCGCGCGGGTGAGCAAGGGCCGGCTGCGCTACGCTGCGCGCTGCTTCCGCGGAGTCCGGCGCCATGACGCTGATCGTGCTTGCAGTGCTTTTGCTTCTGGCGGCGATCCTGTGCCGGGCGGGCCGGCGCCGGCTGGCCGGCGGCGTGGGCGGGCTGACGCTGCTGCTGTTTCTGGCGGTCGCCTGCGGGCCGGTGCCGCTGTGGTTGCTCGATCACCTGGATTCCTATGCCAGCATCCCGGCCGCTGGCTGGGCGCCGCGCAATGCGATCGTGCTGCTCGGCGCGGGAACCGTGCGGGCCACGCCGGACGCGCCGCTGGCGCCGGAGTTGTTTGCCTACGGCCGGATCGTGCAGGCAGCCATGCTGTACCGCGATTGCGCGGCCTCCGGGCAGCAGTGCCGGTTGCTGGTCAGCGGTGGCGACTCGCAGCATCACGGCGCGGCGGAAGCGCTGGTCTACGCCGGCGTGCTGCGTCGGCTCGGGGTGCCGGCCGATGGCCTGTTGCTGGAATCGCGCAGCATGAATACCTGGCAGAACGCCCAGTTCAGCCGTCCGCTGCTGCAGGCCTACGCGCCGCAGAAGCTGTTGCTGGTGACGTCGGGGATTCATCTGCGTCGCAGCCTGCTGGATTTCGCCCACTTCGGGATGCGCCCCACGCCGATGCGTGGCGACGATCTCGAAGCACCGCTTTCCGCGTTGCCGCTGTCATGGAACATCGCACTGTGCGATCTCGCCCTGCATGAGTACATGGGCATCGCCAGATATCACGTCTACAACGCGATGGGCTGGAACGCGCCAGCGATACGCTCGCCGCAGATCCCCGCCAGCGGTTGATCACGGCGCGCCTGGCAGCAACGGCAGGACGGACTCCACCGGCCGTCGCCGCTCAGCGTTCGCGCATCACCATCAGGCGCAGTTCGGTCATGTCCTCGATCGCATAGCGCACGCCCTCGCGGCCGAGCCCGGAGAGCTTCACGCCGCCGTAGGGCATGTTGTCCACGCGGAAGCTGGGGACGTCGTTGATGATCACGCCACCCTGTTCCAGCTCGTTCCAAGCGCGCATCGCGTGCTCCAGGCTGTCGGTGAAGATGCCGGCCTGCAGGCCGAAGTCGGAATCGTTGGCCATCGTGATCGCCTCGCCGAATTTCCGGAACGGGGCGAGCAGGGCGAACGGGCCGAAGGCTTCCATGCGATTGGCCCTGGCGTCGGCGGGTACGTTTTCCATCAGCGTGGCGTCCAGCATGTTGCCGTGGCGCTTGCCGCCGCACAGCAGTTTCGCACCGGCCGTGCGTGCCTCCTCGATCCAGCCGTGCAGGCGCCCGGCGGCAGCCTCGTCGATCATCGGGCCGAGGAACACGTCCTTTTTTTTCGGGTCGCCGGCCTTGAGCTTCTTCACCGCGGCGACCAGTTTCTTCTTCAGCGCGTCATAGATATCGGCATGCGCGTAGATGCGCTGCACGCCGATGCAGCTCTGGCCGGACTGATAGAACGCGCCGAAGATCAGCCGCTCGACCACGTAGTCCAGCTTCGCTGCCTGATCGGCATCGACGATGCACGCGGCGTTGCCGCCCAGTTCCAGCGTGACCTTCTTGCGGCCGGCGCGGGCTTTCAGCTCCCAGCCGACCTGCCCGCCAGTGAACGAGAGCAGCTTGAAGCGCTCGTCCTCGACCAGCGGGCCCGCATGCTTGCCGTCGAGGGTGAGGATCGAGAACGCGCCCCGGGGCAGGTCGGTTTCGGCCAGCACTTCGCCGATGATCAGCGCGCCGATCGGGGTCTTCTCCGCCGGCTTCAGCACGAACGGGCAGCCGGCGGCGATCGCCGGCGCCACCTTGTGCGCCACCAGGTTCAAGGGAAAGTTGAATGGGGTGATGAATGCCACCGGGCCCAGCGGCACGCGTTTGGTATAACCGTGATAGCCGTCCAGACGGCTGGCCAGTTCGAGGTTCAGCGTCTCGCCGTTGCTGCGCACGGCTTCCTCAGCGGCGATCTGGAAGGTCTCGATCAGGCGGGTCACTTCACCCGCAGCATCCTTGATCGGCTTGCCCGCCTCGATGCACAGCGCCTCGGCCAGCTCGTCGCGACGTTCGGCAAAGCGCTTCGCGCAATGCTGCAATACCGCCTGGCGCGCCCACGGCTTGAACTCGCGCATCGGCGTGGTGGCTTTCACCGCGGCAGCGATCGCCTTCTCGGTGGCCTTTGCATCCGGGACTGCCACACGCGTGGCGACCTTGCCGCTGTACTTGTCCAGCACGGCCAGATCGGTGTTCGGCAGCTGCGGCTGGTTGGCGAGATAGTAGGGGTAGGTTTTCTTGAGCATCGTGGCGACCGTCGAAAAGCAGGTTGCCGGACAGCATAGATGGCCGGCATGTTCAGCATTCGTGACAAACGGCCGCGCAGGAGTTTCGCCGAAAGCCGGGATGCGGCGCAGCGCGGACACGCGCGTACACTGGCAGCCTCGGTCAATCCATGCTGGGTGATTTCCATGCCTCTTTTCGGTTTCGTTGTCGTGCTGATTTTTCTTGGCCTCAGTGGCCTGCGCGTGTTGCAGCAGTATCAGCGCGGCCTGGTGTTCCGGCTCGGTCGCTACAGTGCGACCCGCGGACCGGGCCTGACCTGGATCATTCCGGTCGTCGAGCGCATGCAGGTGGTCGATGTGCGGGTGATGACGCAGGACATCGAGCCGCAGGAAACCATGACCAACGACAACGTGCCGGTGAAGGTGCGCGCGGTGGTCTGGTACAAGGTGATCAACCCCGAACGGGCGATCGTGCAGGTGGCGAATTTCGAGGACGCGGTGCGCCAGACCGCGCTCACCAGCCTGCGCAGCGTGATGGGCCAGCATTCGCTGGACGAATTGCTGAAGGAACAGGAGAAGCTGTCCAGCATGCTCGGCGAGATCATCGACAAGGTGACCGAGCCGTGGGGCGTCGAAGTCGACCGCGTGCAGATCAAGGACGTGGAGATTCCGCAGTCGATGCAGCGCGCGATGGCGCAGGAAGCCGAGGCGCATCGCGAGAAGCGTGCCCGCATCATCAAGGCCGAAGCCGAGCACGACGCCGCGCTGAAGCTCACCGAAGCGGCGGCCAAGATGGCGCACATGCCGATGGCGATGGAACTGCGCCGCATGCAGATGCTGACCGAGGTCGGTGCCGAGCAGAACACGATGACCATCGTGATGATGCCGTCGGAATTCGTCAGTGCGGCGAGCGCGCTGGTACGGCTGGCGGACAAGGCCAGCGGCACCAGCTGACCTCGGCAAGACTTGCCCGTGCGCCGCCGTCAGGCGGCGTCAGTCACTTGCCGAGTACGCGCAGCGCGAGTTCGCCGCTGGCCAGCCGTGCCTTCAAGGTGTCGCCGTCGGTGACCTCGGACGAGGACCGCACGATGCGTCCCGCCGCATCGAAAAGGATCGCGTAACCGCGCTCGAGTGTCGCCAGCGGACTGACCGTGTGCAGCGCATGCGAGGCATGCCGGAGCGATGTCTGGCGCCGCTCCAGCGTGTGGGCGATCGCACGGCGCAGGCGCAGATCCTGCTCGGCCAGCCGGCGCGTCAGCAGCGGCAGCCGCGCACGCGGATGTTGCGCCAGCAGGCGCGCATGCAGTCGTTCCAGCCGGGTATGCCTGCGCTGGCTCTGTTCGCGCAGCACGACCGCCAGGCGGTGTTGCAGATGCAGCAGTCGTTGCTGATCGCGTGCCAGCCGCGCCTGCGGCCGCTGTGCCTGCAACCGCGCCAGCAGGTGATCGACACGCTGTGCCTGGACCTGCAACCGCCCTTGCTGCAAGTTGAGCAGGCGTTGCTGCAGTTGCTGCAGATGGCGGGCGACCGCCACCGCATCTGGCACCAGCAATTCAGCCGCCGCCGAGGGTGTCGGCGCGCGCAGGTCGGCCACGAAATCGGCAATGCTGAAGTCGATCTCGTGGCCGACCGCGGAGACCACCGGCACCGCGCTGGCGTGGATCGCGCGCGCCACGCTCTCGTCGTTGAACGCCCACAGGTCTTCCAGCGAGCCGCCACCGCGGGTCAGCAGCAGCACGTCGTAGCGCTGGCTGGCTGAGGCCTTGCGCAGCATCGCCACGATCGCCGGCGGCGCCTCGCGGCCTTGCACCGGCACCGGCAATATCTCGACGTCGGCCAGCGGCCAGCGCCGGGCCAGCACGCTGAGCACGTCGCGCACGGCGGCGCCGGTGGCCGAGGTGATCACCCCGATGCGTCGCGCATAACGCGGCAATACGCGCTTGCGTGCCTGCGCGAACAGGCCTTCGGCATCGAGGCGTGCCTTGAGCTGTTCGAACTCGCGCTGCAGCGCGCCTTCACCGGCCGGCTCCATGTACTCGGCGACCAGCTGGAATTCGCCGCGCGGCTCGTACAGGCCGACCTTGGCGCGCACCAGCACCTGCATGCCATCGAGCGGACGAAACCGCAGCGCGGCAGCTTTCGGCTTGAACATCGCGCAGCGCACCTGGGCGCCGCTGTCCTTCAGGGTGAAATACAGATGGCCGGACGCGGGCTTCGCCACGTTCGACAGTTCACCTTCGATCCATACCTGCGGAAAGACGTCGCCCAACAGGTCGCGCACCAGCCGGTTGAGCGAGCTGGGGGTCAGGATATGGCGTGGGCTGGAGTCGTCGGGCGGCGCGTGCATAAGCGTTTGAGCCTAGCATGGCGAAACTCTCCGGTCGTGCGAAAGCGTTCGCTCGAGGAGATGAAGTACGGGGAGAGCAGAGTGCTCGAACGGACAGCTGCGCCTTCGTCACTCGTCGTCCGAAATGTCGTCCGGCGCGGGGCGATAGCGTTGCCGCAGGCGCCAGCTGCGAATCGCCAGGTTGAGCGCCAGCCAGCCGGCGAACAGCGCGAACGGCCAGCCGATCCATGCCGGCCACAGGATGGCGACGATCGCCAGCACGAGCAGTGCCAACGCGCCGATCAGCAACGGGCCGCTGGATGTGTCGCCGAGTACGCGGCGACTGGACAAGGCGGCGCCCACGCTGTTGGCGATGCGCAATGCGCTGGCCGCGGCACGACCGGAGCTGCCGCTGCCACCACGGGCGCGGCGTGGCCGTGCCTCGCTGCTCTGTACCCTTTCGCCACGCCGGCGCAGGCGCGGTGCCAGCACGATCTCGGTGGCGTTCTGCAGATCCTTTTCATACTGCGCGGCGAGCTGCCCGGCAAAACCGGCGTCCTCGACCGCCACGTCGATCTCGAGATTGCCCAGCCAGCTGGCGATGTTGAGATTGGACGAGCCGACCCGGGCCCACTGGCCATCCGCCACCGCGGTCTTGGCGTGCAGCATCGAGCCGTTCCACTCGAACACGCGGATGCCGGCCTTCAGCAAGGGCCGGTAGCCCGAGCGCGACATGCTGGCCACAGCCGGGATGTCGCTGCTGCCGGGTACCAGCAGGCGCACGTCGACGCCGTCGCGCGCGGCCGCCACCAGCGCCTGCACGTAGGGCGCGATGCCGACGAAATAGGCATCGGTGAGCCACAGCGTCTCGTGCGCCATCGAGGCAATCATCTGGTCGAGCCGGTACATGCCGGCGGTGGAAGGCTGGGTCGCGATCACCCGCAGCGCGACCGATCCGATCGGTTCCAGATAGCCCGATGGGGGTTCCAGCGGGGGCAGTGCCGCGCCGATGCCGCTCCAGCTTTGTGCGAACGCGACTTCGAGTTCCGCCACCGCCGGACCGTGCAGCGCCACGCCGGTGTCACGCCAGGGCGGAACCTGACGTGAGGCGTCGCCCAGCCATTTCGCGCTGATGCATACGCCGGACAGGAAGCCGTGCGCGCCATCGACCACCAGCAGCTTGCGGTGATCGCGGCTGAGCCAGCCGAACGGTTCGCCCAGCTGCGGTGGATTGAAGATGCGCACCTCGCCGCCGGCGGCCCGCAACGGTGCCCAGAACGCACTGCGTGACTGCCCCAGGCAGCCAACCCAGTCGGCCACCACGGCCACCATGACACCAGCCTGCGCGCGCTCCACCAGGGCGTCGCGGAACCGGTGGCCGACCTCGTCGTCGCGGATGATGTAGTTCTCCAGCAACACGCGCTGGCGCGCGCCGCGGATCGCCGCCAGCCACGCGTCGTAATTCGCGGCGGCATCGATCAGCAGCTCCGCCGCGTTGCCTTCGATCAGCGGAGCGCCGGCAGCGCGGCTCAATGCCTGCTGCGCGAACAGACGACTGGTGGTGGGTGGCAAGGTGGGTTTGATGGGCATGCATCGAGTGTAGGTCATGTCCCGTAGGCACGCCGTGGATGGCATGCTTCTGGCATGATCCTGCGCATGCCGATCGAGCACCGCTTTACCGATAACGAGGATTGCGCACGGCACATTGCCGACTGGCTGGGGCCGGATCTGCGCATTGCCGCGCCGCTGGGCCTGGGCAAGCCGCACGCATTGCTCAACGCGCTGTACCGGCTCACTGCACAGGACGCCACCCGCTCGATGCGTCTGTACACCGCACTGTCGCTGACCCGACCGCAGCCGAAACCGGGGCTGGAGGCGCGTTTCCTGGCGCCGTTCCTGGAGCGTCATTTCGGCGCCGACCAGGTCGATCCGCAATACGCACTGGATCAGGCCCGCGATGCGCTGCCGCCCAATGTCGAAGTGCACGAGTTCTACCTGCAGTCCGGCGCGCTGCTGCATGCCGGCGGTGCCCAGCGCAGCTATATCAGCCAGAACTACACCCATGTGGCGCGCGACCTGGTGGCGCAGGACATCAATCTGCTGGTGCAGCTGGTGGCCCGGCGCGAAGGCGCGGATGGCGTGCATTACAGCCTGTCCTGCAATCCGGATCTGACGCTCGACTTCCTCAAGCAGGTGCAGGCCGCCGGCAAGCAGCGGCCGGTATGCGTGGCGGTGGTGCATCCGGATCTGCCGTACCTGAGCGGTGCGGCCGAGGTGGCGGAGGATTATTTCGACCTGGAATTGTGCCCCGCGGC
Organism: Rhodanobacter sp.; assembly: GCA_036724165.1. Taxonomy (GTDB): domain Bacteria; phylum Pseudomonadota; class Gammaproteobacteria; order Xanthomonadales; family Rhodanobacteraceae; genus Rhodanobacter. Next base: position 1,576 of record DAIMGD010000051.1, on the reverse strand, counting down.
ATCGCCGCCGTTGTTCGCGCTGCCGCGCCAGCCGGTCGATCTGGCCGAGTACGCCCTGGGCCTGCATGCCAGTGCCCTGGTCAAGGATGGTGGTTGCCTGCAGATCGGCATTGGCGCGCTGTCCGATGCGCTGGTCAAGGCATTGCTGATGCGGCAACAGGAAAACACCCTCTGGCGGCGTGCGCTGGTGGCACTGGATGCGGCCTGCAACACGCATGCGCTGGCCGGATGGATGGGCGGCCTGGCCGAGTTCCAGGCGGGCCTGTACGGTGCCAGCGAGATGGTGATGGACGGCTTCATGCACTTGCAGCGGGCCGGCATTCTGAAGCGCCGCAGCTGGGACAATCTCGCGCTGGAACGTGCCGCCGCCGCCGGCCGCCTCAATCCGGCCACGCCGGGCGGCCACTACCTGCGTGGCGCCTTCTTTCTCGGCACGCGCGAGCTTTACGACTGGCTCGGTGCCACCGAAGCGGCCGACCCGGACGCGATCGACATGTGCGCGGTCTCCAACGTCAACCAGCTGTATGGAGATCATCAGGCGTTGGCGATGCTGCAGCGGCGGGGCGCGCGCTTTTTCAACACCTGCATGATGGCGACCCTGCTCGGCGCGGCGGTGTCCGACACGCTCGAAGATGGCACCGTGGTCAGCGGCGTCGGCGGCCAGTACAACTTCGTGGCGATGGCGCACGAGCTTCCCGACGGCCGCTCGGCGCTGATGTTGCGCGCGACCCGGCAAAGCCATGGCGGCATCGAGAGCAACATCCGCTGGAACTACGGCCAGACCACCATTCCGCGTCATCTGCGCGACCTGTATGTGACCGAATACGGCGTCGCCGACCTGCGCGGCAAGAGCGACAGTGAATGCGTCGAGGCGATGCTGTCGATCTGCGATGCGCGTTTTCTCGATGCGCTGTCCGCCGAAGCAAAGGCGCACGGCAAGCTGGCACCGGACTTCGTGATACCCGAGGCGTGGCGGCGGCACCGCCCGCGCTACCTGCGCGAGTTGCTGGCGCCGTTCGAGAAGAAAGGCGCGCTGCCGAAGTTCCCGTTCGGCAGCGATTTCACCGACGTCGAGCAACGGCTGCTGCCGGCGCTCAACTGGTTGAAGGCCGCCAGCATGAACTGGCGCGGCAAGCTCGCGCTGCTTGCCGCGCTGATGCGGCCGGGTCAACCGGAGGCCGATGAAATCAAGGCCCTGGTGCGGATGAAACTGGTGGCGCCAGTCGGTCTGAAGGACCGCCTGCAGCAACGCCTGCTGCAGGCGGCGCTGCGACGCAAGGCCGGCTAGCGCACCCGCGGCAATTCCACCGAGAAGCGGCTGCCAACCCCCGGTTCCGAACGCATCCGCAGCGGATGGCCGAGGGTCTCGGCGGTGCTGCGGACGATCCACAGGCCCAGGCCAAGCCCGTCGCTGGAGGGATCGAGCTGGTGAAACGCGTCGAACAGTTTGTCGGACTGGGCGTGCTGCATGCCGCGGCCGGTGTCGATGATCTCCACGATGATGCGATCGCCCTGGCGCCGGCAGCCGACGAGCACCGAGCCGCGTTCGGTGTACTTGATCGCGTTGCCAATCAGG
>DAIMGD010000050.1:1811-12365 GCA_036724165.1 Rhodanobacter sp. | reverse complement strand
CAGCTGCCGGCCTCGATCCCGGCCGATCAGGCACAGGCCCTGCAGGGCCGTGCCGTGCAGCGCATCCGCGACGACGTGATTCCGGCCTACGCGAAACTGCTGGCGTTCTTCCGCGACGACTACGTGCCGCACGCACGCACCACGCTGGCGGCCGAGGCGCTGCCCGATGGCAAGGCGTTCTATCGCCAGCAGATCCATGAGTACACGACGCTCGACCTGAGCCCCGATGCGATCCACCAGATCGGCCTGGACCAGGTGACGAAGATTCATGCGCAGATGCTGCAGGTCATGCAGCAGACCGGCTTCAAGGGCAGCTTTGCCGAGTTCCTGCACTTCCTGCGCACCGACCCGCAGTTCTATGCCAAGACGCCGGACGAGCTGCTGATGCGCAGTGCGTGGGTGGCCAAGGAGGTGGACGGCCAGCTGGCAAAGTTCTTCGGCCGGCTGCCGCGCGAACGCTTCACGATTGAACCGGTGCCCGATGCGATTGCGCCGTACTACACCTCCGGCCGCGGCGGTCCGGACGTCTATCTGGTCAACACCTACGACCTGCCGTCGCGCCCGCTGTACAACATGCCGGCGTTGACCCTGCACGAATCCTATCCCGGGCATGCACTGCAGCTGGAGCTGGCCGACGAGCAGCACGGCCAGCCGGCGTTCCGCCGCGACAGCTACATCTCCGCCTTTGGCGAGGGCTGGGGCCTGTATTCGGAATTCCTCGGCAACGAAATGGGCATCTACAAGACGCCCTACCAGCATTTCGGCTTCCTCTCCTACCAGATGTGGCGTGCCTGCCGGCTGGTGGTCGATACCGGGATCCACCACCTCGGCTGGACGCGCCAGCAGTCGATCGACTACATGACGCAGAACACCGCGCTGTCCGATCGGGAGATCGCCAACGAGGTCGATCGCTACATCAGCTGGCCCGGCCAGGCGCTGTCGTATGAACTGGGTTACCTGAAAATCCTCGAGCTGCGCGCGAAAGCGGAAAAGGCACTCGGCGCGAAGTTCGACCTGCGCCATTTCCATGACACCGTGCTGTCCACCGGCTCGGTGCCGCTGCCGGTGCTGCAGCAACGCATCGACCGCTTCATCGCCGACGGCGGGCCGGAACCCGCCTTTGGCTGCGATTGCGCGAAAGACGGCAAGGCCACGCCGTCGACACCTTGAAGGCGGGGTGATCAATAATTGACCATGCTTCTCTTGTGGAGTAAATTTAAATTCGACTTCACAAGGAGAGTTTCGCATGTTGGCCCAGCCGCTACCCGAAACCGCTCCCGCCGGCGAGCTCGGTGGCCCGGCGCTGCGCGCCTTCTTCCGCCTCGCCGAGCAGTGGAAGCTGCGCATCACGGAGCAGCGCAAGCTGCTCGGTGACCCGCCGGAGTCGACGTTCTACAAGTGGAAGCGCCAGCAGGATGGCGCGCCAGGCCGCGACACGATCGAGCGGATCAGCTACCTGCTGGGCATCTGGAAATCGCTGCAGATCCTGTTTCCCGATCCGGCGCAGGCCGATGCGTGGCTGCACAAGCCGAATGCAGCGGCGCTGTTCGGTGGACACTCCGCGCTCGAGCGCATGCTGTCGGGCAACGTCGCCGATCTGTATGTGGTGCGCCAATACCTGGACGCGCAGCGCGGCTGAACCGAGCCGTGTTTGCGCACGTCGCGGTTGTCGAGACGATCGCCTGCGATGCTGTTGTGGGAGCGGCTTCAGCCGCGATGCTTTCCGGTCAGCAAAGCCTGAGAGCCAACGGCATCGCGACTGAAGTCGCTCCCACGAGAGCCGAGTATCCCGGACTTACATGCCGATCAATCCGCCACCCATCAAGCGCATCCGCTGGAGCCAGGCCTACCGCATCGTGCCCAGCCGCTTTCCGCCGGTCGGCGTGTACGACCGCATCGCCGATCCGGCCGATCTCGACGCGGTGTTCGCGATCGAGGCGCTGACCAATCCGCGCCTGCGCGAGGAGGCCGGTGCGTTGAAGCTGGTATCGAAGGAACACCGCATCAGCGGGCCCGGTTCCACCCCGGTGATGGCCGCGTTTACCCACCTCAATCCGCAAGGCAGCCGCTTCTCCGATGGCAGCTGGGGCGTGTTCTACGCCGCGCACAGCGTCGCCACCGCGGTGGAGGAAACCGTCTACCACCGCGAGCAGTTCCTCGCCGCGACCGCGGAGCCGGCGTGCGATATCCAGATGCGCTGCTACCGCACCAGCGTCGACAGCAGGCTGCATGACATCCGCGGCGGCTGGTCGGCCGCGCATGACCCGGACAGCTACGCCGCCAGCGTCGTGCTGGCCCGCGAACTGCGCGCTGGCGATTCGAATGGTGTCGTCTACGACAGCGCGCGACATGGTGGCGGCGAGTGTCTCGCCGCGTTCCATCCCGACGTGGTTGCTCCCTGCGTGCAGACACAGCACCTGATCTACCGTTGGGATGGCAGCCGCATCGCGCAGGTGCTGGCGGTCAGTGAGCTTCCGCGAAACCTTTCGGCGTGAAGTTTCCAGCTGACCAGTTACGCGGATGCGCCCCGAACGTGCGGCCAGCCGCGATGCCCTTCGTCGCCTGCACTGGACACCATAATGGGATATCCGAACGATGACCTTGCCATGCAGACTCTGCGATCCCCAGTGAATACCCGGCAAGAAACATCCGCGCAGGCAAGCCGCACATGAACACCATATCGGATCGTGGCCGCCTGATCGTCGGTGTCGTCGTCGTGGCGATGACGGCCGGGCTTTTCAGCATGTGGACACTGGATACGGCGCATTTTTTCTATGCCGACGACTGGGACTGGCTCAGCCGTTCGCAGTTCGGAAGCTGGGGTGACCTGCTCCACCTGTTTCCACAGAAACTCTATAACGACCGGCCGGGCGGCCAGATTTTCGTGAAGCTGATGAACGCGATGGTCGGACTTGACTATCGCTGGTACAACGCGCTCTGGCTGCTCGTGCACATGTTCAATTGCGCGCTGTTCTTTGTCATTGCGGCCCGGGTCGTCCCGTTCAACCGGGCATTGTTGAGCGCGCTTGTGTCCGCGTGCTGGTTCGCAACGCTTGGCGCGGTGACCTGGGTGGCCGCGATCTTCGATCTGGCAGGCACGACGTGGTGCCTGCTGGCGGTTTTTCTCTATTCATGCCCGCGGCGGACCGGCTACCGCTCGATGGTGCCGGTGCTGGGGGCCATCGTATTCCACCTACTGGCCATCCGGACCAAGGAATTCGCCCTGGCGCTGGTGGTGGTGCTTGCCGCATGGGACTTTCTGGCATTCGCGGAATCCACCTGGCGCGGACGTCTCGTCAGGCTGGCACCGCACCTTCTGGTTACCCTGATCTACGGCGTGGTGTACCTGAACCTGTATTGGCATCACGCCTCGTTCGTGAGCTCAGGTCCTTATCGGATGTCGTTGACCTACGGCTCGATCGCCTCCGGCATCGCCTATTACGCGTCAGGCGCCTTCTACGCGGGAATTGCCGCGAATACCGCAACCCATCCCGTGTTCGGCCTGGGCCTTGCGCTTGTCGTGGTACTGCTTGCGATGACATCGCGGACGGGACGAGCGGCGCTGATCGCGGCGATCGCCTTGTCGTCCGCCGTGCTCTTGTTATCGCAGCAGCGCGCGATGTTCTACCTCTACGCACCGCACTTTTTCCTGGCTTTGGCATTGTGTTCGGTTGCGGCCCGGAACAGGGTTCTCACGCTCGCGACCATGCTGGCAGCAGGCGTGCTCGTCTGGTGGCCGATACATGCAGGCATCCTGCAGAATGCACAGCGTTTCGCGTTGGTGAATGGGGCTTACAGCAAAACCCTGTTCGGCGATTACGCAGCTGTGATGCGCAATGAACCAGCACCAAGGCACGTGACCTTGATCGTCTCGAAACCTTACTTCGATCCTTTCACTTACGGCCCTGGCAATGCATTGAGGCTTTTGTACGGGGACCCGTCGATCACGGCCGATGTGCTCGATGAAAAAAATGCGGGCGTGGACCCGTGTGCCGCGACACGGGATGTCTGCCTGGTGGAAGTTGCGGGACATCTGGTCAGGCGGCGCTAGCCCGGCGACGGCTGGCTGACTTTTCGATCAGGTATCCGCGCCGGTCGCCCAGCCCTCACGGGTGCCGCGGGTGAACACGCGGTCACCGTCCAGCACGTCGCCGGCGGCATGCGCAGACAGCTCATGCAGCTTCGCGTAGATCGGCGTGAAGTCCGGATGCGTCGCCTCGAACAGCTGCTCGAAGCTGTCGATCACGAAGTAGGTCTGCTGGTAGGTGTCGATGCGGTAGCGCGTGCTCATCACCCGTTCCAGATCGAAACCGATGCGGTTCGGCGCGGGCGAATCCAGGGAATAGATCGACTCGCCCTTGGAGCTGACGATGCCGGCGCCGTAGATCCGCATGCCTTCGTCAGTGTTGATCAGGCCGAACTCCACCGTGTACCAGTACAGGCGCGTGAGGTTCATCAGCGCGTCGGGGCCGATCGCGAATGCCTTCATGCCGCCGCGGCCGTACGCCTGCATGTAGTCGGCGAACACCGGGTTGAGCAGCAGCGGCACGTGGCCGAACAGGTCGTGGAACAGGTCCGGTTCGCTCAGGTAATCCAGTTGATCCGGCTTGCGGATCCACCAGCTGACCGGGAAACGGCGGTTGGCCAGGTGGTCGAAGAACACCTCGTCCGGCAGCAGGCCTTCCACCGCGACCACTTCCCAGCCGGTGGCGGCGCCGAGCACCTGGTTGAGCTCGGCGAATTTCGGAATGCCGCCGTCGCCGAGGCCGAAGCGCTCGACGCCGGCCATGAACTCCTTGCACGCGCGGCCGGGCAGCAGCTCGCGCTGGCGCTGGAACAGCGTGTCCCACACCTGATGGTCGGTCTTGCTGTAGCTGTCCCACGGCTGCTCGACCACGCCGGTGGCGTATACCGGCACATAACCGCGATCGGTCTGCTGGTGTTCGACTTTGCGGGGCGTGGGGTTTTCCATGACGGACTCCGGGGCAGGGTGGCTGATGCCTGCAACAGCTTACGGCCGATCCGCCGCACGAAGCTTGTTTTGTTGCCACAGCTTGGCCAGTGATTGCATTATCATTGCGAGCTAAGTGGATATGGCGGAGATTAGTTGCGCATGGCGACGCTCGATCGTACCGACCTGCGCATGCTGGCCGTCCTGCAGGGCGAGGGCCGTATCACCAATGCCGAGCTGGCCGAGCGGGTCAGCCTGTCGCCCTCGGCGTGCCTGCGCCGGCTGCAGCGGCTGGAGGCCGACAAGGTCATCACCGGCTACGCCGCGCAGATCGATCCGCAGGCGGTTGGCTTGGGGCTGCAGGCGTTCGTGCGGGTGCAGCTGGCCACGCACGAGGCCGAAGCGATCGAACGCTTCGTCGAACATGTCAACGGCTGGGACGAGGTGGTCGCCTGTCACGCACTGACCGGCGACATGGATTACCTGCTGCACGTGCATGTGGCCGATCTGCAGGATTTCTCGCGCTTCCTGCTCGATCACCTGCTGAATGCCGCCGGCGTGGCCGATGTCAATTCCAGCTTCGTGCTGCGCACGGTGAAACGCTCGCCCTCGTTGCCGCTGAGCCAGCTGGAGAAATGACCGCGCGACCTTCCATCGATGCTGTCATCACGGGCAGTGCGTTGAACAGCACACCCTGGCGCATGGCGCCCACGCCAAGTAACGCTAAACTAACCGACTGATGAGTATCGACACTGCACCCGAGCACGACCCGATGCGCCCGCTGCGCTATCTCTGGCGCGTGCCGTTGTTGCTGCTGCACATCCTGCTGGGCATCGCGCTGTGCGCGTTGATCCTCAGCTGGAACCAGCATGTGGTGATGAGGAATGGTCGCGAGCCTTTCGCACACCGGATGATCCGCTGGTGGTCGACCAAGTTGCTGCGCATCTTCGGCCTGCGTTCGGTGCGCGTCGGCCAGCCGCTCGCCGATCCGGTGCTGTTTGTCGCCAACCACACCTCGTGGACCGATATCGAACTGCTGCACAGCCAGCGTGCCGCCTGCTTCGTGGCCAAGGCGGAGATCGCCCGCTGGCCGCTGGTCGGCTGGATGGCCGCGACCGGCGGCACGATCTTCCATCGTCGCGGCAGCAACCATTCGCTGTCCAACGTGATGCAGGTGATGGTCGAGCGCCTGCACGACGGCCGCTCGGTCGGCGTATTCCCGGAAGGCGGCACTGGCTACAACGGCGTGCTCAAGGTGTTCCATGCGCGGATCTTCCAGGCCGCGCTGGATGCCGGGGTAGCGGTGCAGCCGGTGGCGCTGCGCTTTGCCCGCGGCGGTAAGCGGATCATCGATGCCGGCTTCCGCGAAGACGAAAGCTTCATCGCCAACATCGTGCGCCTGCTCGGCGGAGCGGCGATGGATGCCGAGGTGCATTTTCTCGAACCGGTGCCGGCCAGTCCGGACGCGCGTCGACGGATGGCCGAGCTGTCGCGCGAACGCATCGCGGCGGCGCTGGGCGACAACAGTGCCAGCAGCGACACGGCCGCATGAGCCTGCCCCGCGGCGCCGAGTTCCATCCGCCATGGCCGCTGCGCAGCGGCCACATCCAGACCATGCTGTCCTCCAGCGGCGTGCGCCGCATGCTCCTGCCGCGCGCGGCCAGGACCGTATTGCAGGGCGCCCTGGCGGTGGTGGTCGACGGCGGTGGTGGCGTACGCCTCACCGGCGCCTACACCGCGCAGAAAACCCGGCCGCAGGCGCGCGGCCTGGCCGTGCTGTTCCATGGTTGGGAAGGCAGTGTCGATTCCACCTACGTGCTGCAGACCGGCAGCCGGCTGCTCGCCGACGGCTGGGACATCTTCCGGCTGAACTTTCGCGATCACGGCGACAGCCACGGCCTCAACGAGGCGTTGTTCCACTCCTGCCGCATCGACGAAGTCGTGCACGCGCTGGGCGATATCGCGCAACGCTGGCCGGCCCGCACGATGGCGCTGGCCGGGTTTTCGCTGGGCGGCAACTTTGCGCTGCGCGCTGCGCTGCAGACCTCGCGCGTGGGCATTCCGCTGAGCTACGTGCTGGCGGTGTGCCCGATCATCGATCCGGGCGAAGGCCTGTTCTCGCTGGAAGAATCCGCACCGTGGTTCTACCAGGCCTATTTCATGCACAAGTGGCGTCGCTCGCTGCAGGCCAAGCAGGCGGCGTTTCCGCAGCATCAGTATTTCGAGCTGTCCGAACTGAAGCAGAGTCTGCGCGGCCTCACCGAGGCGATGGTGCTGCGGCATACCGACTTCAAGACGCTGCAGCACTATCTGGACGGCTATTCGGTGGCCGGCAGCCGGCTGATGGCGATGCAGATACCCGCCAGCATCCTGACCGCGCGCGATGACCCGGTGATCCCGGTCGATGCGTTCGAGAAGCTCGAAGTACCGGCGAACGTGGAGCTCGACATCGCCGACCACGGCGGCCATTGCGGTTTCATCCGCGGTTACGGCATGACCAGCTTTACCGACGATTACATCGCGGCGCGCTTCAACGCGATCGCCGACAGCTGACCGGCATGGCCACCGCTTCGATCGCGCCCGTACTGCCGCGCGACGGATGAATCGCCGCCAGCACTGGGAACCGCAGGAGTGGGCATGAAGGCATCCACAGCGCAACGCATCGCATGGCTCATCGGCGGCAGCGTTGCCGCGCTGCCCGGCATGGCCATGGCCCGGCAGCAGCAAGCCAGCTTCCACAGCTCGTTTGAGCCGGGCGATCCGGCGCCGCGGCTCATGCCGACCGCTGGCCGCTTTTCGGCAACCATCGATGGCGGCCCGGGCAGGCAGGTCGTCCTCACCGCCAAACCCGGCGTGGGTTTCAGCGGCCTGCGCTCGCTGCATTACCGCGCCCGCGGCGCGGGTCGCCAGCAGGTACGCCTGTTCAAGCTCGACCTGCCGGTGCTGGCCGACACCCAGCTGTCGTATGTGATCTTCCCGCAACGCGTGCCGGGCGACCTGCGCAATCCGGCCAACTATGTCGCGCTGGACCTGCTGTTCGACGATGGCAGTCGACTGTCCACGCGCGGCGCGCTGGACCAGCACCGCATCGGCGCCTCCGCGCAGGCGCAGGGCACCGGTCGCGTGCTGTATCCGGATCAGTGGAATTTCGTCTCGATCGATCTCGGCCGGGTCGCCGCGGGTCGGCGCATCCGCCAGATCATGCTCGATCACGACGGCCCGGCGGCAGCGGCGTTCGAGGGCTACCTCGACGACCTGCGCATCGAGGCCGAGCCAGCCGACCCGCGTCGCCGTCCCAGCGACTTCGTCGACACGCGCCGCGGCAGCAACGCCAATGGCAATTTCTCGCGCGGCAACACTTACCCGGCGCTGGCGCTGCCGCACGGGTTCAACTTCTGGACGCCGGTGACCGACGCCAGCGGCAACTGGCTGTGCCAGTACCAGGATCACAACGGCGCCGACAACCGGCCGCGCCTGCAGGCGTTCGCGCTGTCGCACGAGCCCAGTCCGTGGATGGGCGATCGGCAGACCTTCCAGCTGATGCCCGAGGCGCAAGCCGATGGCGTACCGCTGCTCGACCGGGCGGCACGCTCGCTCGGCTTCAGCCACGCGCATGAAGACGCGCATGCGCACGACTATCGCGTGGCGTTCGACAACGGCATCGTCACCGAGATCACGCCGACCGATCACGCGGCGATGTTCCGCTTCAGCTTCCCCGGCGCGCATGCGCAGCTGCTGTTCGACAATATCAATGACCACGGCGGCATCACGCTGGATGCCGCCGGACGCAGCTTCAGCGGCTGGTCCGCTGTGAAGAGCCGGCTCTCCGCCGGCGCCACGCGCCTGTTCTTCTACGGTACGGTCGATCAGCCGGTGCAGCGCAGTGGCCGGCTGGCCGGCGCCGGCCGCGATCACGTCGCCGCGTGGTTTGCTTTCGACACCGCGAAGATCAAGGTGGTGAACCTGCGCATCGCCACGTCACTGATCAGCGTGCAACAGGCGCAGCACAACCTGGCGCTGGAGATCGCGCCGGCCGATACGCTGGAGAGCGTGCGCGAACGCGCGCAACGGCAATGGGATGCGCTGCTCGGCAGCGTCAGCGTGCAGGGCGCCAGCCGCGACGAGCTGACCACGCTGTATTCCAACCTGTATCGGCTGTTCCTGTATCCGAACGAGGCGTACGAGAACACCGCCAGTGCCGCGCAGCCGCACTATCGCTATGCCAGTCCGTTTTCCGCGCCGGTCGCCGCCGACACGCCCACGCATACCGGCGCCCGCATCGTCGACGGCAAGGTGTTCGTCAACAACGGTTTCTGGGACACCTACCGCACCGCGTGGCCGGCCTACACCCTGCTCACGCCGACCCAGGCCGGCGCGATGATCGACGGCTTCGTGCAGCAGTACCGCGACGGCGGCTGGATCGCGCGCTGGTCCTCGCCCGGCTACGCCGACCTGATGGTCGGTACCAGCGCCGACGTGGCGTTCGCCGATGCGTGGCTGAAGGGCGTGCGCAACTTCGACGTGCGCGCGTTCTACCAGTCCGCGCTGAAGGACGCCGCGGTGCCCAGCCCGCTGGCCGGCACCGGCCGCAAGGGCCTTGAGCGCTCGATCTTCAACGGCTACACCGACAGCGCGATCGACGAAGGCCTGTCGTGGTCGATGGACGGCTATATCAACGACTTCGCGATCGGCAACCTGGCCGCCGCATTGAGCACACAGCACGCGGCGGACGATCCGTATGCGGCGCACTACGCCGACGACGCCCGCTATTACCGCAACCGCGCGCTCGATTACGTCAACCTGTTCGATGCCGACGTCGGCTTCTTCGTCGGCCGCGCGGCGAATGGCCAGTGGCGCTACGGCAAGAACGATTTCGATCCGCTGCGCTGGGGCGGCGACTACACCGAGACCGACGCCTGGAACATGGCCTTCCACGCGCCGCAGGACGGCGCCGGTCTGGCTGCACTGTACGGCGGTCGTGCCGGTCTGGCGGCGAAGCTCGATGCGTTCTTCGCGGAGCCGGGTGATTTCCATGTCGGCAGCTACGGCGAGCCGATCCACGAGATGCTGGAGGCGCGCGACGTGCGCATGGGCCAGTACGGCCACAGCAACCAGCCCTCGCACCACATCCTCTACATGTACGCGTTCGCCGGCCAGCCGTGGAAGACCCAGGACAAGGTGCGCGACGCACTGTCGCGCCTGTACGTGGGCAGCGAGATCGGCCAGGGTTATCCGGGCGACGAGGACAACGGCGAGATGTCCGCCTGGTATCTGTTCAGCGCGGCGGGCTTCTATCCGCTGCGCATGGGCACGCCCGACTACGTGATCGGCGCGCCGTACTTTCCGCACATGGACATCCGGCTGGAGAACGGCAGGCACATCGTGATCGATGCGCCCGCGGTCAGCGATGCCAACCGCTACGTGCAGAGCCTGCGCGTCAACGGCCAGCCATGGAACCAGCTGAGCCTGCCGCACGCGCTGCTGGCGCAGGGCGTCAAGCTCGACTTCGTGATGGGTCCGACGCCCTCGCGCTGGGGCAGCGACGAGGCGGCGCTGCCGCCCTCGCTCACCGCGCACGGCCGGCGCCAGCCGCTGCGCGATCT
>DAIMGD010000050.1:0-1801 GCA_036724165.1 Rhodanobacter sp. | reverse complement strand
GCGACGGGCACGGTACGCCGGCGAGCGAGCCGGCACTCGCCCGGCTGAGCGCGCTGTTCGACAACGACGCCACCAGTGAAGCCGCGCTGTCCGCGCGCGCATCCGTGGTGAGCTACCACTTCGCCCAGCCGCAGCAGGTGCAGATGCTCACGCTGACTTCCGCTGCCCGCACCGCCGCGCCGGCGGACTGGCAGCTGCAAGGCTCCCGCGACAGCACGCACTGGGTCACCCTGGACACGCGCCGGCACGAACATTTCGCAGCGCCGCGGCAGACGCGGGTGTTTGGCGTGCGCACGCCGGGCCGCTACGCATATTACCGGCTGCGCTTCGCGGCGGCGCCGGCGCATGCCGCGAGGGCGCTCGCAGAAATCGAGTTGATCGGCGCGGCGTCAGCCGCCGAGTAGCGCAGCAAGCATGCCGCGGCGAGCACCCGCCGCGTCAGCAGGTCGCGCCGATCGCCCGCTGGCGCATCCAGCAGGCGATGCTCATGCGCTCGCGCGTGGCCGGCAATACCTCGTGCTCGAACTGCGCCGACAGAAACAGCAGCAGGGTGCCGGCGTGCGGGTAGATGTCGCGGTGCGAGCCATCGACCAGGTACAGCCGCAACGCGCCGCCGTCGGCTTCCCGCCAGCCGTCGTTGAGATAGAACACCGCCGAGAGCACCCGCGCATCGTTGTCGCGCAGCTGGTCCAGATGACGCGCATAACCGCTGCCCGGCCGATACACCGCGTAATGCGATTCGCTGTCCACCAGCCCCAGCATCAGCGCGCGGCTGAGCGCGATCCGCAGCACCTCGAGACGATCGACGAACGCCTGCTGCGGCGCACTCAGCGCATCGCTCACAAACCAGTGCGTGTGGTCGCCGCGCAAGCGCGTGCGATCGCGATCGGCGCCGACCCGCGCCGGCACCAGCCGCTGCGCGGCGTGCATGGTCGAGCATTCGCTCGTCAACGCCAGGGTCTGCGTGGCCAGCATCAGGTTCGACACCACGCACCAGCCATCCGCGGCGAGCGCACTGGCCGCGCTGTCGAACTCATCGGAACGGGTGACCATCGGTGTCCAGGGTCGGGCGCGGAAACGCGAAGTTGCCCAGCGCGCGCACGCAGGACTCGACCGGGAACGGGAAACGAGCATCGCGGCAGCGCAAGACGGCCGGCAAGCTCGACCCAGCATACCGCGCAGCCTGTTATGTGCCGGTGTCATGGCCGCCGGCCAGCGCGCCGACATGAGCAGTCAGCGCTGGCGCAGCGGCTGCAGCAGCGCGGACAGGCCGTTGTGATCCAGTTCCAGCATCAGCGCCAGCAACCGGCCCAGCTCGCCATTCGGAAAACCCTTGCGAGCGAACCACGCCAGATAGGCGCCGGGCAGATCGGCGATCAGCCGGCCCTGGTATTTGCCGTAAGGCATCGTGACTGTCACCAGCCGTTGCAGATCCTGCGCTTCCATCGTCGTCGCTACGGCCGTGCTATTTCGCGAACAACTGCGCGCGAGCCGCGAACGCCTTGAACTCCAGCGCGTTGCCGCACGGGATGCTGGATAAGTGGCGGCGCCAGTTGCTACCCGGAAATTACCTGGGATAGGCCTGCTCCTTGCTGGCGTTCGCGCTCCACCACGCCCGGGCCAGTTTCTGCGCCTCCAGCAGCTGGGTGGCAGCGGCTCTCGCTTCGCTCTGCTCGAACAGATCGTCGGTGAACAGCAGGTTGTCGAGGTTGGCCAGGTCGATCAGAAACCACTTGATCGCCTGCACATCGTCGCGTGGCACGCCCAGCCCACGGCTGTACATGATGGCAAGGATGTATTG
>DAIMGD010000049.1:0-12446 GCA_036724165.1 Rhodanobacter sp. | reverse complement strand
GCCTGAACTGGCTGATCACCAACCCGCGCGACATGCCCGGCTTCGTCAAGGAACTGAAGCAGTCCGGCTTCACCGCACTGACCGGCGTCAACACGCTGTTCAACGGCCTGCTCAACACGCCCGGCTTCGCCGAGCTGGATTTCTCGAAGCTGCACTTGACCCTGGGCGGCGGCATGGCGGTGCAGCGTGCGGTGGCCGAGCGCTGGAAGAAGGTCACCGGCTGCACTCTGGCGGAGGCTTATGGCCTCACCGAGACATCGCCGGCCGTGTGCATCAATCCATTGGATCTGAAGCAATACAACGGCTCGATCGGCTTGCCGGTGCCGTCCACCGACGTGGCGATCTGGTCGGAGGAAGGCCATCCTTTGCCAACCGGCGAAGTCGGCGAACTGATGGTGCGCGGCCCGCAGGTGATGAAGGGTTACTGGCATCGCGATGATGAGACCGTCAAGGTGCTCGGTGCCGATGGCTGGCTGCATACCGGCGACATCGCGAAGATGGACGAGAATGGTTACTTCTACATCGTCGATCGCAAGAAGGACATGATCCTAGTATCCGGCTTCAACGTATATCCGAACGAGGTCGAGGATGCGGTGATGGAGCACCCTGGCGTGCTGGAAGTGGCCGCCGTCGGCGTCCCGGACGAGCATTCCGGCGAAGTGGTGAAGCTGTTCGTGGTGCGCAAGGATCCGAACCTTACCGAGGAGGCGCTCAGGCAGTTCTGCCGCGAGAACCTCACCGGCTACAAGCGCCCCAAGCTGATCGAGTTCCGCGATGCGTTGCCCAAGAGCAACGTGGGCAAGATTCTTCGCCGCGAATTGCGCGACGAGAAAAAAACTCCTGCCTGAAACCGCAAACGCCCGCTCGATGCGGGCGTTTGCGTTGCTGGAAGAGTGTCTGGCTCAGCCGTTTTTCCAGTATTCCAGGATATCGGCGTACCCACCCAACAGATTCCACAGCGGCACCTGCTTGTCTTCGGGGATGCGGCTGTAGGAAAAGCCGATGTCGTGATCTGAAATACGCGCGACCGTGGCTTCCAGGTGGATATGCAGGTTGTGTCCGAAGATCATGTCGAGCACCCAGCTCTGACCCAGCTCGCCGGACCAACCCAGCGGGCGTCGCAACATGGCACCCGTCGCCGAGATATCGACCAGCTCGGTTGGATGCGACTCACCACGCCGGCTCATCAACACCGTCGTGGCAATCTGCATGCGCGCCGGGCGCAGCTGTTCCGGCTCGTCGTCACCTTGTCCCTTCTTGTCGATCGTCATCGTCTTACTTACCCCATTTCGCTTGCGTCAGTTGTTGGCAAAGACGCCTGCCGCACTGCCATGAACTTTTGTTCCGCCGTAACAGACATCGCCACGGCCATACATCCTTACCCGCCTCGGGCACACGTTACCTGTGCGCTCCGTCACCCGCGTCACGCCAAACGGAATGTTGCTGGCCATAGTCAAGCAATCGGCGTGCCAGCACGAGTGCCAAGTGAGACAACCGGTACACAATCCCGATCCAAATGACACCTGTGCCGGTCCGCCCATAAAACCTGACCTGCTCTTGCCACAGATAGACACATTAGGTCACAAGCCGTCCATTCATCCAGTGCGGCACAGTTCGGAAGGCTCGTTGCCGGGAATGACTGCAGTCATCGATTTGCCATTCATGACGGTGTCTGGCTGATGGAATTCCCGGACGAATGCACAACCCGTGCGGTTCGCTTTTAGGCTGAGGCTGCTGGCAAACGAGCCGACTGCTGGACTTGTCGACGGGCAGCCGCTACTCTTTGCCAACGCGTGGTTCCATGGCTAGCCGTTTGTCGGTCACTTCCGACAACCAGTGGTACCCACCCGATGCTCTCAAACCGATCGACCAAACAGTCAGTGGCGTCGTCTTTCGTCACCTTTGACTTGCGCGTTTGCCGAGACTGACAACCCGCAGCGGTCGCTTGTGATCTGCCTGATCGAACCGCCGAATGAGTGGCTTCATCATGCCCGTCGCGAAGTTGGCGCCTGGTGCGCCTTGACTGAAGATGTGAAAGACAGTTGTATCCGGCAAAGCAGCCTCACCGCCGCATTCCGAGCACGGACATTCCTCTGGGTTGCGCCGATGATGGAACGTTTCCGATCGTGTTGAACGCACTGCCAGCCGTCGAAAGCGGCCCAACGACATGCATTGATGAGCACTGAGCCAGTCGAGCCCCAGAGTCTGGTCACCGTACCGCAGGACGCATTTGCATCGGTACCGCAGCAGCAGGAAATGCCGCTGGCCATCGTGCGTGGCCAGCCGATGCTGCAGATGCCGCAGGATCTGTACATCCCGCCGGATGCGCTCGAGGTCATCCTGGAAGCATTCGAGGGGCCGCTGGATCTGCTGCTGTACCTGATCCGCCGGCAGAACCTGGATATCCTGGATATTCCGGTTGCCGAGATCACCCGGCAGTACATGACCTACATCGAGCTGATGCGCGATGTGATGCGGCTGGAACTGGCAGCCGAATATCTGCTGATGGCCGCGATCCTGGCCGAGATCAAATCGCGGCTGCTGCTGCCGCGACCGCCCGCCGAGGAAGGGCTGGAGGAAGATCCTCGCGCGGAACTGGTACGCCGTTTGCAGGAGTACGAACGGTTCAAGCGGGCCGCGGAAGATATCGAGGCGCTGCCCCGGCAGGAGCGCGACAGCGTGGTGGTACATGCCGAAGTGGGCGAACACAACGTGATCAAGTTGCCACCGCCGCTCGAGCTGACCGAACTGCTGCTGGCATTGAAGGACGTGATGCATCGGGCCGAATTGTTCGGGCATCACGCGATCAAGCGGGAAGCGCTCAGCGTGCGCCAGCGCATGGGCGAACTGCTGAGCCGGCTCGACGACAACAGTTTTCATCGTTTCGAGAGCCTGTTCGACATCAGTGAGGGACGCCCCGGCATCGTGGTGACGTTCCTGGCGATGCTGGAACTGGCCAAGGAAATGCTGGTGGAAATTGTCCAGGAAGCATCGCTGGCACCGATCTATCTGAAGGCCAGGACAAGCCAGTTCGAGGAGACCGTTGACGCGGCGACGGACGACACCCAACCGGGCGAAGCAGCGCTGATTGAATCGTCCAACGAATGAACCTGCACCAATGAATCGGCATCCGACTTAAGGCTTATGCAGATCGAGCAACTCAAACCGATTATCGAGGCCTCCTTGCTGGCCTCCAGCCAACCGATGAGCGTTCATCAGCTGGCTGACCTGTTCAATGAAGCCGACGATGTCGGTCACGAACAGATTGCCAAGGCACTGGAAGCGCTGACCCATGACTGCACGGGTCGCGGTGTCGAGTTGAAGGAAGTCGCCTCCGGCTTCCGCTACCAGGTAACGCAGGATGTGCACCCGTGGATTTCACGGATGTGGACCGAAAAACCCAGCCGCTATTCGCGCGCACTGCTGGAGACGCTGGCACTGATCGCGTACCGGCAGCCGATCACCCGTCCCGAGATCGAACAGATCCGCGGCGTGGTGGTGTCCACCAACATCATCAAGACGATGGAAGAGCGCGAGTGGATCCGCGTGGTCGGTTATCGCGACGTACCCGGCAAGCCGGCACTGTTCGGCACCACCCGTGCGTTTCTCGACTACTTCAACCTCAAATCGCTGGATCAGCTGCCGCCACTGTCGGAAATCCGTGACATGGAAGATCCGCAGTTGCGCTTTGACCAGACTCCCCTGCCCGTCCGCATCGTGCGCGACCTGCCGATCGATCCGGATGAGCAAGCGCCGGTAGATACCTTGGCCGAAGCCGAAGCCGAAGCCGAAGCCGAATCCGAATCCGGGCACCTTGCAACGAATGCCCCAGCAGCCGACTCCATGCCGGATGCTGATGACACCGATCAGATCACGGCCGACGCCCCTGCGGCGGCCAACTCACTCGAATCTGACGAATCCGGCTCCGAACCGAGCCCATTCGTCGAGACCCCGACCAACACTGCCGATGAGGCAGCGAAACCCGCCGCGGACGTCGAACCCGACGCCGCCGAGCAAGATACCGAGGAGTACCGCGCATGACTGCGCCGCAAAAATCCGTTTTATCCCTGAAGCGCGAATCGCGCATCGACACCGATGCTCCGGCGCTGGAAGAGCGCCTGCACAAGGTGCTGGCCAATGCAGGTCTCGGCTCGCGCCGCATGCTGGAAGTACGCATCCAGTCCGGCGAAGTCGAACTGAATGGCGCGCCCGCCGAAATCGGCATGAGCGTGAAGGCCGGTGACCGCGTGGTCATGGACGGCAAACAGTTCGTCGTCGCCACCGACAGCCGCGATGAGACCGAAGTGCTGGTCTATCACAAGCCCGAGGGCGTGCTGACCACCCGCGACGACCCGGAAGGTCGCCCCACCGTGTTCGAACAGCTGCCGCGCCTGAAGGGTGCGCGCTGGGTCGCCGTGGGCCGGCTGGATATCAACACCACGGGCCTGCTGCTGCTGACCACCGACGGTGAGCTGGCCAATGCGCTGATGCATCCCAAGAGCGGGCTCGAGCGCGAATACCTTTGCCGCGTGCATGGCGAAGTGCCCGACGAGATCATCGAAAAGCTCAAGGCCGGCGTGGAGCTGGACGACGGCCCGGCACGTTTCGACGAGATTGCCGTGATCAGCCGCGGCGGCAGCCATAGCTGGTTCCGTGTGGTGATCCGCGAAGGTCGCAATCGTGAAGTGCGCCGGCTGTGGGATTCGCAGGGCTTCCTGGTCAGCCGGCTCAAGCGCATCCGCTACGGCAAGATCGAACTGCCGCGCAACCTGCGTCGTGGCGAATGCGAAGCGCTCGACGCGGAAGCCGTCAAGCAGTTGCGCCAGACCACCGGCCTCGGCGTACCGCAACCGGTGCTGACCCTGAGTCCGGTACTGCATCAGCGCCGTGCCAATCGCAGCGTCACCGAATATCGCCCCGAGCGCGGCAGCAGCACCGCATGGACTGGCGGTCAGGATGAGGCCCGCGAGCTGCGGGCCTATGACCGCATCCGCGATGAGCCTACGCGCGGCCGCAAACCGCCCCGTCGCGACGGCAAGGAAGTCAACGGCAATCTCGTCCGTCCCGAACGCGGTGCAGGTGGCGGCAAGGGTCGGCGCGTGGCGCCGGGTCAGGAGCTGCCGTCAGTGCGCACATGGTTTGCCGGTGAGAACCGTACTGGCGGCGGCCGCCCCCCTGGTGGAGCTCAGCGTGGCAATGTTGCAGGCAGCGCAGCGGCCGGCAATCGTCGCCCTGCCGGCGGCGGCAGCAAACCTTTTGGCGCACGTGCCGCTGGTGAAGGCCGGGGTGCCGGCAGTCCATACAGTGGCTTCGGCGGTGAATCACGTGGTCCCAGCGCCGGCAACCGCGCGCCCGGTGGGCGACCCGCGCAAGGTAGTCGTACTCCCGGCCAGGGCAATCAGGCCCATGGCAATCAGTCTTACGGCAATCAGGCGCACGGCAACGCACACCCGAATGCTGGCGCGCGTCCGCAAGGCAGCGGCGGTCGTCCACAGGGACAGGGCGGCAATCGGCCACAAGGCGCCGGACGCCCGCCCGGACAAGGCGGCAATCGGCCGCACGGCGGTGCGCGACCACAAGGTCATGGCGGCCCTGCTGGCGGACGGCCGCCGGGACGCGGCGGCAATCGTTCGGGCAATCGCTGAGCCAAGGCCGGTATCACGACAAGAGTGACCTGAACCATGGTGCGCATCTATCACAACACCCGCTGTTCCAAGTCGCGAGCCACACTGGCTTGGCTGCAGGAACGGATCGGCGGGTGTGAGGTGATCAATTACCTCGATGCACCGCCGAGCGCGGCTGAACTTGGCGTATTGCTGGATCAGCTGGGCATGACGGCACGCGAGCTGCTGCGTGCCGGCGAGGCCGAATATCAATCGCTAGGGCTGGATGATGCATCGCTCGATGATGCGGCACTGATTGCCGCGATGGTGGCGCATCCCAGATTGATCGAGCGTCCGATTGTGGTCGCCAACGGCAAGGCCGTGATCGGCCGGCCACCGGAAGCGGTACTGGCCATCATCTGAGCTTATCGGAGTAACTACGCAAAAACCGCCATCAAGGCGGTTTTTGCGTTTTGCAGGCATGCATCCGCTCAGTCCGGCTCAATCGTGAAAGCATCCGCATCCATCCATGCCGGGAAGCGTTCGCGATGGGCCAGCAATGGCGCAGGATCCAGCGTGACCGTCACCACCTGTTCCTGTGCGCCCAGCTCGATCAGTGGCTCGCCGGCTGGATCGATCACGGCGCTGTCGCCTGCGTAGGGCAACTCGTTGCCGTCCATGCCGACCCGATTCACGCCGATCACGTAACTGAGGTTCTCGATCGCGCGGGCGCGCAACAGCGTGCGCCACGGTTGCCGGCGCGGTGCCGGCCAGTTGGCGACAAACAGCGCGAGGTCATACTCCATGCCGCCCTCGGCGGAGGCCAGCCGGCGATTGCGCAGCCACACCGGGAAGCGCAGGTCGTAGCAGACTTGCGGCAGGATCCGCCAACCCTTCAACTCCATGATCAAGCGCTCGCTGCCACCACCGTAACGGGTGTGCTCGCCGGCCATGCGGAACAGGTGACGCTTGTCGTATTGCGTGAAGCTGCCATCCGGCTGCACCCACAGCAGGCGGTTGTAGACGACATCGTTTTCGCGGATCGCCAGGCTGCCGCTGACTACCGCACCGACCTCAATCGCCAGCGCGCGCAGCCACGCCACGCCCTCGCCGTCCATCGTCTCGGCACTGGCGCGAGTGTCGTTGCTGAAGCCGGACAGGAACGTCTCCGGCAGCACGATCAGGTCGCTGCCTTTCGCCTGCCGGACCAGTGCACCGTAGTAGTCGCGATTGGCCGGAGCGTCATGCCAGCGGGTGGCGCCCTGCACCAGCGAGACCTTCAATGCCTGCATGCTCATAGCCGGCAAAGCCGTTCCGCCGCCGCATCCATGGTGGCATCGCTCTTGGCGAAGCACAGTCGCAAAAGTCGCGTACCCGGCGGAGTTTCATAGAACGGCGTCAGCGGAATCGCCGCCACGCCGGCATGTTGCACCAGCCACCTGCTGAAGGAGATATCGTCCTCGTCGCGGATCGCCGAGTAGTCGACCAACTGGAAATAACCGCCTGGCACGTCGAGCAGCTTGAATCGCGACGGTGCCAGCAGCGCGCGGAAACGATCACGCTTGGCCTGGTAGAACGCCGGAAGTTCCAGGTAATGCTCGGGATGGTTGGCCAGGAATTCGGCAAACGCCACCTGCGCGGGATGGAACGTGCAGAACGTGAGGTACTGATGCACCTTGCGGAATTCGGCCGACAACGCGGCCGGCGCCACCGCATAGCCGACCTTCCAGCCGGTGCAATGGTAGGTCTTGCCGAACGAGGAGATCACGATGCTGCGGTCGGCCAGCTCCGGATGACGCAATACACTTTCGTGCCGGACGCCGTCGTACACGATGTGCTCGTAGACCTCGTCGGCCAGCACCACGATGTTGGTATCGCGCACGATAGTCGCCAGCTTTTCCAGATCGGCCGCCGACAGTACCGCGCCAGACGGATTGTGCGGACTGTTGATCAGGATCATCCGGGTCTTGGGCGTCACTGCGTCGCGCACGCGCTGCCAGTCGATCGCGAACGTCGGCAAGGTCAGCGGGATATGCACCGCACGCGCACCCTGCAGATCGATCGCCGGCTCGTAGCAGTCGTATGCCGGGTCGAACACGATCACCTCCTCGCCGGCACGCACTATCGCGGCGATCGCCGCGAAGATGGCCTCGGTGGCGCCGGAAGTGACCGTGATGTCGCTGTCGACGTTGAGCTTGCGGCCATACAGCCGCTCGGTCTTCAACACGATCTGTTCGCGCAATGCCGCCGTGCCGTGCATCGGCGCGTACTGGTTGCGGCCCTCGTTCATGGCGCGGCTCAGCGAATCGCGCAGCGGCTGGGGCGGCTCGAAGTCGGGAAATCCCTGGCCCAGGTTGACTGCCTTGTGTTCCAGTGCCAGCTGGCTCATCACGCTGAAGATGGTGGTGCCGACTTTCGGGAGTTTGGTTTCGATCATCATTCGGCCGTCTGGATGTCTATAAGAAAGTGGCAGCGTACTGCATTGTCGGTTTCGTGCACATCATGACTTGGGCAGATCATCCAGCGGACGCTGCTTGCATTGCTCATGCTTGAGCAAGGTGGTGGCGGGCAACCGCTCGGCCAGGAAATCGACCAACGCGCGCACGCCCGGCAGCATGCCGCGCCGGCTGGGATAGACGAAGTGCATGGTGCCTTCGGGCACGCTCCATTCCGGCAACACCACTTCGAGTTCGCCACGAGTGATCGCCGGCGCACAGACGAATTCCGGCAGCAACGCCACGCCCAGACCGCGACGGGCGGATTCCAGCAGCACGGCGAAATCACCGGTGATCAGGCGAGCCTGCACCTCCACATTGACCTGCTCGCCATTCGCACCAATCAACTCCCATACTTGCGCGCCCTCGTGCTCGCGCATCGAAAGCGCCGGCAACTTGGCCAATTCCTCCGGCATGGTCGGGCGTCCCTGAGCTTTCAATAGCATGGGACTGGCCACCAGCTTGGTGCGCGACTGGCCGAAGCTGCGGATCACCAGGTTCGCGTCGGTATCCAGCTTGCTTCGCACGCGGATCGCCAGGTCGTAGCCTTCGCCGATCACGTCGACCCGACGATTGCTGGCCAGCAGCCGCACCTGCATTTTCGGGTATTGCGCGAGAAAATCCGGCAGCACGTGCGCCAGTACCGTCTGCGCCAACGAGTCCGGGCAGCTCAGGCGCACCACGCCACGCGGTTCGGCGCGCAGTTCATCCACTGCATCCTGCGCGGCCTGCGCCTCTTCCAGCACGGCGCGGCAGTGCGTGTAGAAACGTTCGCCAACTTCGGTGACCACAAACCGGCGGGTTGTTCGCTGCAACAGACGCACGCCGAGCCGCTCTTCCAGTTGAGCCACGCGTTTGCTCAGTCGCGATTTCGGCACACCCAATGCCCGGCCGGCTGCGGAAAAGCCGCCGTGTTCGACCACGGCCGCAAAGAAATACAGGTCGTTGAGATCCTGCAGCGCACCACTCAACACGGTCATAATCATTTCCATTGAAGAACGATAAGTCTGATAATTGCTATCTTATCGCCATATTGTTCTAAATATATCCTGATTACATCGCCGATCAACGGCTCGATCAGGAAGCTCATCATGAAACTACTGCATATTGATTCCAGCGCGCTGGGTGTTCATTCGGTGTCGCGCCAATTGACCGCCGACATCGTAGCCGAGCTGAAGCGCGGCACGCCTGGTCTGGCAGTCCACTACCACGACCTGGCTACCCAACCGTTGCCGCATTGGACGCCAGTGGCCTATGCCAGCGACCCCGCCGCAGTACTCGGCAACCAGATGCTGGAAGACTTCCTGGCCGCCGATGTCGTGGTGATTGGCGCACCGATGTACAACTTCGCCATTTCCAGCCAGCTCAAGGCGTGGATCGATCGTATCCTCGTCGCCGGCAAGACGTTCCGCTATACGGCAAACGGTCCCGAGGGCCTGGCCAGCGGCAAACGGGTGATCATTGCCTCCAGCCGCGGTGGTTTCTATGGCAAGGATGCGGCCACTGCAGCGATGGATTTCCAGGAGCCGTACCTGCGCGCCGCACTCGCCTTCATCGGCATCAGCGACGTTGAATTCGTGCGTGCTGAAGGTATTGCGGTCAGCGATCAGCACAAGGTCGATGCGTTGAGAGCGGCGCAGAGCAGCATCGAGATGCTAGCCAAGGCGGCCTGATCTGCGCTGCCATCTTGCGAACGCCCTCTCCCTGGCGGAGAGGGCGTTTATCGTCATACAGCCGGCTCAATCTGCGGTCGTTGAGCCACGCTGAAGCCTCGAATCAGTGGAAAATCGCCCTCCGGCCAACACATTCTCGCGTCCGCCTCGTCACAAGCATCGCACATGAATCGCTTGTCGCATCTGTCGCTACCCGCCCTGCTGCCCGCCGACGGCGGCTACCCGGACAGGACATGACCCTGCAGCAGGCGTTTCGCGCCCATACGCTCGACGCCTGTGCGAGCTATCACGAGGAACAGCTCGGCGCGCGGAGCCGGACAAGTGGACCGACTTCATCCTGGTCGACCGCGATATTTTCAAGGCATCACCGCTGCACATCTTGAATACCGAGGCATGGCAGACCCGGGTGGGTGGCAGCCAGGTCTACGCCGCACTCGATTGAGCGCATTGCGCCATGTCGCCGTTAAGGCCAGCCGTTGCGCTGGCCTTTTCTTTGGATGCACGACGGCTTCCCGATCAACCACCATCCACGATCCATCTGCCGAAATCCTGCGGGGCGACAGCGTCAATCGCAATGACCGGGGCTGTTGACGCATGGATTGCGCAACCGTGACCCCATCAGTTCGCATGGCGTTTGCCCCAGACAGCTTTGCCTCCCCTTATAGGCCATCAGTCATGTTGCGAAATCGCATTCTGACCGTTGACAGCTCATAACATGGTGTTATAGTTCACTACAACACCGGTTAACGAGGTCACTAAGGAGACACGTCATGAAAGCGCATAAAATCATCGCCAGCTTCGCCGCCGTCCTCTTCACCACCGCCACCCTGAGCGCCGTGAATTACAACGTCGACAGCCGCCAGGCGCCAGCCAGCGAAGTCAACCAGGGCAAGGTCACCAATCTGGCCCCGATCAATGTCTACCCCAGTGCCGCCGAGCGGCGCGCTGCCGCCCTGCTTACAGACGTGGGTGTGGCTGGGATTGCCGCGGTCCCGGCGTTCGGTCACCTGGGCGGAGGCAGCGCTACCGGACAGTTCGGTCTGATCGGGTCGGAGTTGGCCATGCCCTACTATTCGTTTGGCAATAAATTCGGTCGCATCAGCAAGGAATAAAACATGACCATTACCTGGAACGACAGCGTCCCGATCTATCGCCAACTGCAGCAACGTGTAGTGGCGATGATCCTGGACGGCGCCTTGAACGAGGGCGACCCGCTGCCGTCGGTACGCCAGGTGGCAGCGGATTATCAGATCAATCCACTGACCGTATCGAAGGCGTATCAGGAACTGGTCGACGAACAACTGGTTGAAAAAAGGAGGGGTCTGGGCATGTTCGTCATCGAAGGCGCTCGTGAGGCGCTGCTGAAATCCGAACGCGAGCGGTTTCTGCGCGAAGAGTGGCCGGTGCTGTTCGCACGGCTGCAACGGCTGGGGCTGGATCTCAAGACGCTGTTGCGTGAGGCCCAGACCGACAAGGATCAGTCCGCCAAGGGAGAGCAATCATGAGCGCGGTGATCACGGCCAGCGGCCTGAGCAAGCGGTACAAGTCGTCCCTGGCGCTGGACAACGTCAGTTTCCAGATCGCTCCCGGTCGGATAGTCGGACTGATCGGCCCCAACGGTGCCGGCAAGACCACCGCGCTGAAGGCGATCCTCGGCCTCACCGATTTCACGGGTGATCTCAACGTGCTGGGTTTCGACCCGCGCAAGCAGCGTGACAAGCTGATGGGCGATGTCTGCTTCATCGCCGATGTGGCGGTACTGCCACGCTGGATCCGCGTGCACGAAGTGGTCGATTTCGTCGCCAACGTGCACCCGCGTTTCGATCGCGCCAAGTGCGAGGCGTTCCTGGCGCGCACCAAGCTCACGCCCAACCAGCGCGTGCGGCAGATGTCCAAGGGCATGATCGTGCAGCTGCATCTGGCGCTGGTAATGGCGATCGACGCCAAGCTGCTGATCCTGGACGAACCCACGCTGGGCCTGGACATCCTCTATCGCAAGCAGTTCTACCAGAACCTGCTGGAAGACTACTTCGACGAGAACAAGACGATCATCGTGACCACGCACCAGGTGGAAGAGGTCGAACACATCCTCACCGACCTGATGTTCATCCGCGATGGCAGGATCGTGCTGGATGCCGACATGGATGCGGTCGGCGAGCGCTACATCGAAGTGATGGTCAACGCGGACAAGGCCGACGCCGCCCGCCAGCTGAAACCGCTGGACGAGCGCCAGGTCTTCGGCAAGAGCATTTTTCTGTTTGACGGCGCGAACCGCGCGGTGCTGGAGCAGCTGGGCGAAACCCGCCGGCCATCCATCAGCGACCTGTTCGTCGCCACCATGAAGGGAACCTACGCATGAAAACCTTCTACTGGCTTGTGAAACGCGAGTTCTGGGAACACCGGGGCGGCTTCTTCTGGGCTCCGATCATCACCGGCGGCGTGTTCCTGCTGCTGAACATCATGGGCATCATCGCCGCCGAGGTACTGGGTGCCCGCCACGGCATCAATTTCGGGGCCAGCGGTGGCCTGCACAGTGTCATGGCCGACATGGATGCGGGCGACATGAGCAAGGTCGGGTTCGCCCTGGACCTCGCGATGTACTCGGCGATGGGACTTCTTGCCGTGGTGCTCGGCTTCGTGGTGTTCTTCTATTGGCTCGGCGCACTGTACGACGA
>DAIMGD010000048.1:0-12578 GCA_036724165.1 Rhodanobacter sp. | reverse complement strand
CTAGACGGGTGACTGCAGGAACAGTCCTGATAACGCTTGGTGTGGCAATCCGCTTACCGCACCAGAGATCAGGACTGTGCTCCCCTGGATAAACCGTCTCCATGCGATCAATCTGTTTCCCTCGGTGAACGACACAAGCTTGCCAACGACCCAAAGATCAGGAAGCAATGACCCTAGCCATGTCTGCCATCTCGGCTCCAGAGATCGAGGCACTGCCGGAAAACAAGGCGCTATCGGACTTCGTGGCGACACATCAGCGCTTGTTTGTGCTTACTGGTGCAGGTTGCAGCACGGATTCGGGTATCCCCGATTATCGTGATGCCAATGGCGACTGGAAGCGCACGCAACCGGTGACCTATCAGGCATTTGTGGGCGAAGAAGCTGCCCGTCAGCGCTATTGGGCGCGTAGCCTGGTCGGGTGGCGAAGTTTTGGCCACGCACAACCGAATGCCGCGCATCACGCACTGGCTCGACTCGAGCAACGCGGGAAACTCGCGCTGCTGCTGACCCAGAACGTCGATCGGCTGCATCAGGCTGCCGGCAGCGAAAACGTGGTCGACCTGCATGGACGGCTGGATCAGGTGCGTTGTCTGGCATGTGAACTGCGCATCCCGCGCGCCGAATTCCAGGCCAGACTGCTGACAATGAACCCGACATGGGCTGAGCTGGATGCGGCGAACGCGCCGGATGGCGATGCCGATCTGGAAGATCAGGAATTTTCCCGTTTCAGGATACCGCCCTGCCCCCGCTGCACCGGCCTGCTCAAGCCGGATGTCGTGTTCTTCGGGGAAAATGTTCCGCGCGATCGCGTGGACACCGGCATGCGGGCACTGCACGACGCCGATGCCGTGCTGGTGGTCGGGTCGTCCTTGATGGTGTATTCCGGCTATCGTTTCGTGCATGCCGCCGCGCGTGCAGGCAAGCCGATCGCAGCGGTAAACATGGGACACACCCGCGCCGATCCCCTGCTGACCTTGAAGGTCGAGCAGCCCTGCGCGCAGGCACTGGCTTTTCTGTGACGTGGGCGTTTAACGACGCGAGCGAAAAAAGTCTCGCAGCAGACTGGCCGATTCCTCTGCTAACAAGCCGCCGGTCACCGCGATGCGATGGTTGTGGCGTTCGTCGATCAGGGTGGTAAACACGCTGCCGGCAGCACCGGTCTTGGGATCGGTGGCGGCGTAGACCACGCGCCCGATGCGCGCGTGGATCATCGCCATCGCGCACATCGCACAGGGTTCCAGCGTGACGTACAACGTGGCGCCCGACAGCCGATGGTTGGCGAGCTTTTCGCCGGCCGCGCGCAGCGCCTGGATTTCGGCATGCGCGGTGGGGTCGTGCAAGATGATGTTGCGGTTCCAGCCAAGCCCGATGATTTCGCCGTCCTGCACCAACACGGCGCCGACCGGCACTTCGTTTTCAGCGTCGCGCGCATGTGCAGCGAGCTGTAGCGCTCGCTGCATGTAATGCATGTCCTCGACCGAAAACGATCCGGATGGCTCAATGATTTCGTCTGTCATTTCAACGCATTTTGTTTTCAACACGAGAAAGCCGGCAAGTCGCCGGCCTTCGCTGCAGTGCTCAGGCAACTGACTGGCTACTCCCACTCGATCGTGGCGGGCGGCTTCCCACTTATGTCATAAACAACACGGGAAACTCCACGTAGCTCATTGATGATTCTGTTTGATACTTTGCCTAGAAAGTCATACGGCAAGTGTGCCCAGTGCGCCGTCATGAAGTCGATGGTTTCCACCGCACGCAGCGCGATGACCCATTCGTAGGCGCGGGCGTCGCCGACCACGCCCACCGACTTCACTGGCAGGAACACGGCGAACGCCTGGCTGGTCTTGTCGTACAGATCGGCCTTGCGCAGTTCGTCGATGAAGATCGCATCGGCTTGCGCTAGCAAATCGGCGTATTCGCGCTTCACCTCGCCGAGAATGCGCACACCCAGGCCCGGGCCGGGGAATGGATGGCGATAAACCATCGCGCGCGGCAGGCCCAGTTCGACACCGATGCGGCGTACTTCGTCCTTGAACAGTTCGCGCAGCGGTTCGACCAGCTTGAGCTTCATGTGCGCCGGCAGGCCGCCGACGTTGTGATGGCTCTTGATCACGTGGGCCTTGCCGGTCTTGCTGCCGGCCGACTCGATCACGTCGGGGTAGATGGTTCCCTGCGCCAGCCACTTCACATTGCTGCCATCGGCGGTGATCTTGCCCGACTCCTCGTCGAAGATCTCCACGAACAGTCCGCCGATGATCTTGCGCTTGGCTTCCGGATCGGCCACGCCAGCCAGCGCAGCGAAATAGCGCTCGGCCGCATTGACGCGAATCACCTTGACGCCCATGTGCTCGGCCATGGTGGCCATCACCTGGTCGCCTTCCTGCCAGCGCAGCAGGCCGGTGTCGACGAACACGCAGGTCAGCCGCTCGCCGATCGCCTTGTGCAGCAAGGCGGCGACCACCGAGGAATCGACGCCGCCGGACAGCCCGAGCAGCACATGATCGTCACCAACCTGCGCGCGCACGCGGGCGATCTGGTCGTCGACGATGTTGGCGGCCGTCCACAACGTGGCACAGCCGCAGATCTCGGTGATGAAGCGCTTCAGCAGCGCCCCACCCTGCTTCGTGTGGGTCACTTCCGGATGGAACTGCACGCCGTACCAGTGCTTGGCATCGTTCTCCATCACCGCGACCGGGATGCGGTCGGTGGCGCCGGTGATCGCGAAACCCGGCGGCGCCTTGGCGACGTGATCGCCATGGCTCATCCATACATCGAGTTTGTGACTGCCAGGATGATCGTTCAGACCCTCGAACAGACGACTCGGTGCCACGATGTCCACTTCGGCATGACCGAACTCGCGGGCATCGGCCGCCTCGGTGGCGCCACCGAGCTGGGCGGCCATCGTCTGCATGCCGTAGCAGATGCCGAGAATGGGCACGCCGGAATCGAAGACCTGCCGCGGTGCCTGCGGTGCACCTTCCAGCGTGGTCGATTCCGGACCACCCGACAGAATGATGCCCTTCGCACCGAATCCGGCAATCTCCGTCGGCTCGTGATCCCATGCCCATATCTCGCAATACACGC
This sequence comes from Rhodanobacter sp., assembly GCA_036724165.1. Lineage (GTDB taxonomy): Bacteria > Pseudomonadota > Gammaproteobacteria > Xanthomonadales > Rhodanobacteraceae > Rhodanobacter. The sequence continues at coordinate 9,494 of DAIMGD010000048.1, read as the reverse complement.
CCAGCTCGCGGATGCGGCGGGCGATCAGCTGCGTGTACTGCGCGCCGAAATCGAGGATCAGGATCTTGTCGCCATGGATATTTTGCATCGGGACTCGAGACTCTTTTGGGAACATCCAGAAATCACCTTGGTGTCATTCCCGCGAAAGCGGGAGAAGCTTCACAACAGCAAAGCTGGTCATCCATCTAGCCGTTGTGCAAGGTCAAAATGGATTCCCGCCTTCGCGGGAATGACGCCGTGAGAAGATTTGTCGACTGAGCGAACACTGTCGGATCACGGCATCACGAGTTGAGCCGGTAGTTCGGCGCTTCCTTGGTGATCTGGATATCGTGTGGATGCGCCTCGGTCACGCCGGCGGAGGTCACCTTGACGAACTGAGCCTTGTGGCGCACGTCCTCGATGGTGGCCGTGCCGAGGTAACCCATCGATGCACGCAAGCCACCGATCAGCTGGTGGATGATGTTGCGCAGCGGGCCGCGATACGGCACCCGGCCTTCGATGCCTTCGGGCACCAGCTTGTCGGCATCGGCCTCGTCCTGGAAATAGCGGTCCTTCGAGCCCAGCTGCATCGCGCCGATCGAGCCCATCCCGCGGTAGCTCTTGTACGAGCGGCCCTGGAACAGCTCGACTTCGCCCGGCGATTCCTCGGTGCCGGCGAACATCGAGCCAAGCATCACGGTGGAGGCGCCGGCGGCGAGTGCCTTGGGAATATCGCCGGAATAGCGGATGCCGCCATCGGCGATCAGCGGGATCTCGTCCTTCAGCGCGGTGGCGACCATGTCGATCGCGGTGATCTGCGGCACGCCGACGCCGGCGACCACGCGGGTGGTGCAGATCGAGCCGGGACCCACGCCAACCTTGACTGCGTCCACGCCGGCATCGAGCAGCGCACGCGCCGCTTCGCCGGTGACGATGTTGCCGGCAATCACCTGCACCTGCGGATAGTGTTTCTTGACCCAGCCGGCGCGGTCGATCACGGCCTGCGAATGACCGTGCGCGGTGTCCACCACCAGCACGTCCACGCCGGCATCGACCAGCGCGGCAATGCGCTGCTCGGTGTCGCCGCCCACGCCGACCGCTGCGCCGACCAGCAGCGCTTCGTGCTGATCCTTGGCGGCATGCGGATTGTCGCGCGCCTTCTGGATGTCCTTGACGGTGATCAGCCCGCGCAACTGGAAGTCGTCGTTGACGACCAGCACTTTCTCGATGCGGTGCTTGTGCAGCAGCAGCAGCACGTCATCCTGGCTGGCGCCCTCGCGCACCGTCACCAGCTTCTCCTTGCGGGTCATGATGTTGCGCACTGGATCGTCGTGCTTGCGCTCGAAACGCAGATCGCGACTGGTGACGATGCCGACCAGCCGGGCGCCCTCGACCACCGGCACGCCGGAAATATTGTGCGCGTGGGTCAGCCGCAACACTTCGCGGATCGAGGTGTCGGGCCCGACGGTGATCGGGCTGCGAATCACGCCGGCCTCGAACTTCTTCACCAGTCGCACTTCCGCCGCCTGCTGCTCGGCGGTCATGTTCTTGTGGATGATGCCGATGCCGCCGTTCTGCGCCATCATGATGGCAAGCCGGGCTTCGGTGACCGTATCCATCGCGGCGGAGACGATCGGGATGTTCAGTCGCAGGTTGCGGGTGAACCGGGTGGAGGTGTCCACGTCGCGCGGCAGCACGATCGAGTGGCCCGGAACCAGATAGACGTCGTCGTAGGTCAGGGCCTCGGCGATGATGCGCATGCGAAAAGTCCCGCTGCAAAGAGGGAATTATACGCGCCCTGTCGTGAGGCTCGCCAGATCCATGGCTGAATGCAGGCCGGAATCAGGCCGTCCGGCTCGGCATCGCGCCTGCTTCGGCCGCCTCCAGCGTGTTCTCGATCAAGGTGGCCACGGTCATCGGGCCGACCCCGCCAGGTACCGGCGTGATCCAGCTGGCGCGTGTTGCGGCCGCGTCGAAATCCACGTCACCCACCAGCCGGCCGTCATCGAGGCGGCTGATGCCGACATCGATCACCACCGCGCTGGGCTTGATCCATTCGCCCTTCACCAGACCAGGCTTGCCGACGGCAACGACCAGGATGTCCGCCTGCCGCACAAAGCTCTCCAGATCGCGGGTGAAGCGATGGCAGCTGGTCGTGGTGCAGCCGGCGATCATCAGCTCCAGCACCAGCGGACGGCCCACGTGATTGGACACGCCGACCACCACCGCATGCTGACCGCGCACCGGCCGATCGGTATGACCAAGCAGGGTCATCACGCCTTTGGGCGTGCATGGGCGCAAGCCGAACCGGCGCAGCGCGAGACGGCCCACGTTCACCGCCTGGAAGCCGTCCACGTCCTTGCCCGGATCGATGCGATCGACCAGCGCGTCCTCGTCGATATGCGGCGGCAGCGGCGACTGCACCAGGATGCCGTGCACGGCCGGGTCGGCATTGAGCTGGTCGATCAGCGCAAATAATTCGACCTGGGAGGTATCTGCCGGCAGGTCGTAGTCGAACGAACGGAAGCCGACCTGGTGGCAAGCCTTGCGCTTGTTGCGCACGTACACCGACGACGCCGCATCGCTGCCCACCAGCACCACCGCCAGGCCAGGCTCGATCAGACCCTTCGCCTGACGCTCGGCGACACGCTTGCCGACCCGCTCCAGCAATTCCTGCGCGATGCGTTTGCCGTCGAGGATGCGTGCGCTCATCTTGATGCCTGACCGTAAAGCTGGTCATTATCCCGGCTCAGCCTGATGCGTACAAACGACATGCACATGAACACGATCGAACGGCTTTCCGCCGAACTGGAACTCGGCGATGGCAGGTTATGCCTGCGCCCATGGCAGGAACACGATGCCGGAGGCCTGTACGACGCAGCTCGTGAGTCGATGGACAGCGTTGGCCCGTGGTTGCCGTGGTGTCACGCCGGCTACGAACTGGACGACGCGGTGGCATGGATCGCACATTGCCAGGCCGCCTGGCATGCCGGCGAGCACTATGCGTTTCCGATTCTCGATGCCGCCACCGGCGAACTGCTCGGCGGCGTGGGACTCAACCAGTTCAACCGGGCTCATCGAAGCGCCAACCTGGGCTATTGGGTACGCCAGTCGCGGCAGCGACAAGGCATCGCGGCAGCGGCCGCCGCACTGGCAACCCGTTTCGGTTTCGAGCAGCTGGCATTGATCCGCATCGAGATCATCGTGCTGCCCGCCAACCATCCGAGCCGGCGCACCGCCGAAAAGATCGGTGCGCACTTTGAAACGATTGCCCGCCAGCGGTTGTGGGTGAATGGACAGGCCAGCGACGCGGCGATATATGGGCTGATTCCAGCGGATCTGGTTCAGCTGGCCGCAGCACAGAACCGGGCGATATCTTCGTAGCCGTTGAACACGGCCGCCGCGCCGCATCCCGGGCATGCCGGGTCGCGTGGCAGGCGGATCTCGCGAAAGCGCATGTCCAGCGCGTCGAAATTCAGCAGACGGCCAACCAGCGGTTCGCCCAGTCCGAGTATAAGCTTCAAAGCCTCGGTCGCCTGCAGCAATCCGACCATGCCGGGCAACACTCCCAGCACACCGGCTTCGCTGCAATTGGGCGCGTCTGCTGCAGCCGGTGGTTCGGGAAACAGGCAGCGATAACACGGCGAGTCGTCACGGCGCGGATCGAACACGCTGAGTTGCCCGCTGAAGCGCTCGACCGCGCCATAGACCATCGGCAGTTTCAATTGACCCGAGGCGGCGGACAGCAGGTAGCGGGCGGGGAAATTGTCGGCGCCGTCGATCAGCAGATCATGGCCAGCAAGCAGCCGCTCCACGTTATCGGCCTGCAAGCGCTCGGTGCGCATTTCGACGCGCACGCGTGGATTGAGCGCCTGCAACGCGATCCGTGCCGACTCGGTCTTGGTCATGCCGACGCGGGCATCGGCATGAATGATCTGCCGATGCAGGTTGGAGCGCTCGACCCTGTCGTCATCGATCAGGGTGAGCTGGCCCACCCCGGCTGCCGCCAGATACAAAGCCGCCGGCGCACCGAGACCGCCGGCACCGAGCAGGACTACCTTCGCGGCCGCCAGCCTGCCCTGCCCGGCCTCGCCCACCTGAGGCAGGCGCAGCTGGCGGGCATAGCGTTCGGTGGCATCGGCATCGAGCACACTGCTGGCAATCGGCAGGCCTTCGGTCTTCCAGCGCTGGAAGCCGCCCGCCACCGAACCCACCTGACGATAGCCCAGGCGCTGCAGCGCTTCGGCGGCGAACAGCGAGCGTTGGCCGCTACCGCAAAGCATCAGCATCGGATGATCCCGATCCGCCTGCAGCTGCTCGATACGCAGCTCAAGGAAGCCGCGCGACAGGCCCAGCGCGTTGGCGGGCGTGCCGTCGATGCGTTCGGCATCCTCGCGCACGTCGATCAGCAAGGCGCCACGGGCTTGCTGCGCCAACGCATCGGCCGGAGAAATTTCCGGCACGCGGCGGCGCAGTTCGTCCAGCCAGGATTCTCGATTCAGGGATTCGCTCATTCGCGATAGCCTAATACGAGCGTGTCGACGAATCAGCGCGTGCGCTTGATCAGATCACTGACTCTGCGCCGGGCCTTTTGCTCCTGCTCCTTGGTCAGCACCTTCTTGCGCCCCGCGAACGGGTTTTCGCCTTCGCGGAAGGCAATGCGGACAGGTGTACCTTCCAGCTTGTAGCGCTTGCGGAAAAAGTTCTCCAGGTAGCGCTGATACGCCGGAGCAATATGCTTGGTGCGGGTGCCGTGGATCACGATGGTCGGCGGGTTGTTGCCGCCCGGATGCGCGAAACGCAGCTTCGGCGCGTGACCGTTCACCAGCGGCGGCTGGTAGCCCTCGTAGGCTTTCTCCAGCGTCTTGGTGAGATCCGAAGATACCAGCACCCTGGTCGCCGACGAGTGCGCACGCACCACGGCGCGCATCAGCTCGCGCAGCCCCGAACCGTGCAGTGCCGAGATGTGCACCTGCTTGGCCCAGCTGACGAACACCAGTCGACGGTCCAGCGCACGCATGCATTCGTCGCGCTGATATTGATCCAGGCCATCCCACTTGTTGATGGCGATCACCAGCGCCCTGCCTTCGTCCATCGCGTAACCGATCAGGGTGAGATCCTGGTCGGCCAGATTCTCGCGCGCATCGACCATCACCACCACGACCTGGGCGGCGGCAATCGACTGCAGCGTCTTGATGACGCTGAATTTCTCCACCGCTTCCTCGACCCGAGCCTTGCGCCGGATGCCGGCCGTGTCGATCAGCGTGTAACGCTTGCCGTCGCGCTCCAGCGGCACCCGGATCGGATCGCGGGTGGTGCCGGCGACCTCGGAGACGATCAGCCGGTCCTCGCCAAGCAGGCGATTGATCAGGGTCGACTTGCCGGCATTCGGGCGACCGACGATGGCCACGCGGATGCTGCCGTCCTCGCCTTCCGCCTCGGTCGTGCTTTCCTCGTCGACCGGCAGCAGCGGAAGGATCAGTTCGATCAGGTCGCCAGTGCCACGATTGTGTGCGGCAGATAGCGGCAGAATCTTGCCGACGCCGAAGGCGGAGAATTCCGCCAGCACGGCTTCCTCTTCCAGCCCGTCGGTCTTGTTGACTGCCGCGATGATGGTTTTGCCGCTGCGGCGCAGCTCGTTGAGGATGATGTAGTCCTGCGGCAGCAGGCCCTCACGTGCATCGACCACGAACACCAGCACGTTCGCCTCGTCGATCGCCAGCCGCACCTGCTTCGCGGTCAGTACATCCATGGCCTCCTCGACACCGGAAAGACCGCCGGTATCGACCACCACGAACGGCCGCTCGCCGCTGCGGCAGACGCCATAGTGGCGATCGCGGGTGACGCCCGGCATATCGGCCACCAGGGCGTCACGGCTGCGCGTCAATACATTGAAGAGGGTCGATTTACCGACATTGGGACGACCGACCAGGGCGACGACGGGCAGCATGAGGTTTCATCGACTCCGAAGGTCGATCAGTGCGCGGAGAGACGGTAAGCGCCGATGTGGCCCTTGACGTCCTCGACGTAGACGGTGTCACCGACCACCAGCGGTTGGGCCCGAATCGCCTTCTTGGACAGGCGTTCACGTGCCGCCAGCGCGCCGTCACCGACCTGCAGCCAATGCACGTAACCCTCCATGTCGCCCACCACGACATAGTTGCCCTGCACGGCAGGGCCAGTCAGCCAGCGGTATTTCAGCGCGTCGTTCTTCCAGGTATCGGCACCGCCGCTCTTGTCGAAGGCCCAGAGCTGTGAATCATCGTTGACCGCGAAGATCGTGTTGCTGTTGATTGCCAGCGAGTCGAAGGTGGAGAACGGATGAGCCCACAACGGCCGACCACTGGGGCCATCCACAGCCGTCAGGTTGCCATGATAGGCGGCGCCAAAAAGCACGCTGCCATCAATCAGGATCGAGCCATCGGCATCATTCAGCCGGTCGATTTCGGTACGCCCTTCACCGCTACCCAGTTTCTGCTCCCACAGCTTTGAACCATTGTCCAGGCGCAACGCGACCAGCTTGCCGTCGTCGCTGCCGAAGAACACCACGCCATTGGCGGCCTGCAGACCGCCATTGCCGCGCAGGCTGAGCAGCGGAACACTACCCTGGTCATACACCCAGCGACGCTTGCCGCTGGCGGAGTCAAGGCCATAGACACGGCCATCTTCGGTTCGCGTCACCACCAGGTCACCGACAATGAGCGGTGACGCCAATACCTCGGAATCCAGCTCTGCTTCCCAGCGCGGGCTGCCGTCCTTGGCGTTGACGCCATAGACATGGCCATCCAGCGTACCGACTACGAGCAGGTCGCCGGCTACGGCCGGGCCACCGGCATACATCGCATCCTTGCGCTTCTTGTCGCCCCAGCCGAACCAGCCATGGGTGCGCGAACTTTTTGACCACAAGGTCTTGCCGCTGGCGGCGTCGATTGCAGCCAGTTTGCCGTCAGTGCTGTCGGCGTAGAGCACGCCATCGGTCACCGTCGGACGCAAGCGGGCGCCACTGACACCGGCGCCGTCACCGACACTCGTACGCCACACCCTGGTCACCTGCACGGTGGACTTGAAGTCCTTGGCCAGCGGCGTCGGTGGCTGCACATTGTCTTTCTTGAACGAGTGACAGCCGGCGAGCGCCAGCGTCGAGGTCAAGGTAATCAGCAAGACGCGTTTCATCATTTCAGGTTTCATGCACCCTGCTTCCCGGCCACGGCCAAATCATCGAGTTTCATTTGCAAGGCACCGCGTTGCGGTGCTTCTTCGCTCAACGTCGACAAGGCTGCCTGATAGGCCTTGCGCGCATCGTCCGAACGCCCAAGCTTGACCAGCACATCGCCGCGGAGTTCCTGGGAGAGGCCCGGATAGCTGTTGGCTGGCATGCGATCGAGCGTCGCCAGCGCCGCGCCATCATTGCCGCGAGCCTGCTCCACCTGCGCCATGCGCAGTTGCATCAGTGACTTCAATGCGGGCGCATCGGCATGGCTTTCAGCCCATGCCAGCGAGACTTCGGCCTTGTCCAGCTGCTTGTCCTGTACCTGTTGCTTGGCACGGTCGCTGGCGGCGAAAACCGCGTACGGCGACTTGGCGTAATCCTTCATCAATTGATCGATGAGCTGCCCCGCCATGTCCGGCTTGCCGGCTGCCAGCGCGATCTGCACCTGCTGATAGAGCTGCGAGGCTTCGCCCTGATTGCGCGCCTGATGGTTGCGCCATTGCTGCCAGCCGAAAATACCGACCAGGCCGATGGCAATACCAACGACGATGGACAGGCCGTTTTCGCGCAACCATTTCTGAACCCGTTCGCTTTGTTCGTAGTTGTCGTATTCTTCAAATGCCATGCAATCACCATTCAAAAGGCCGCGCACCCGCAGGTGCGTGCATAGGCCAACGCGGTAAAAAGGGAAAAGCCGACCACGTCCGCTGGTTGTCTAGCGGACAATGGACAAGCATAACCGAAATGAACTGCCGGAAGCGGCCAGAAAGCTGATCAGAGGCTGGCCGCGGAGGCCTTGCCGTCCTGCAACTGCATGCGAAAATGCGCCACGTTGGCATGCCGGAAATCATCCAGCCCCACAGGCTGACCATCGATGCTGATCTGAGCGCCACTCGAATTGCCGACACGTACATCCAGCGGCTGATCGCTGTGATAGGTCTTGTTGCTGCCAGCAGGCAGCAGACCGTATTCCAGTTTGGTGCCATCCTGGTCAACTACTTCGACCCAGCTGGCTGCGCTCAGATTGATGCCGAGACTATGTCCACCCGCACCTGCATCGATAGCTGGCTTTACTGATGGCTGCGGCGGGCTGGCGCTTTCCATGCTGGGGAACGGCGCCATCGAGGCAAGCAGGGGTTGCTCGTCAACCTGTGCCGCTCCCATTTTGGGCGGCGTGATCTGCGCGAGTGCGCTCTTGGGTAACGTAATACCGGCACTGCCAGTCGTCGCTGGCGCATCCTGCTGTGCCACCGGCGATGCATCCAGCGGAGCCAGATGGGTCAGGTCGCGATCGAGCGTGCCACGCACACCCAACCAGATCATCGGCACCACGATCACCGCTGTCAGCACGACGTAGGTGGCCGCAGTGGCGTAGCGATCCAGAAGGAAGCGCGAATGCGAAATGCCACCGGTCGCCACCAGGGGCGGCTCGATTTGCTTGATTCGATCAACCTCAACCTGGACCGATGCCTCGTTGACGCCGAGGTAATGTCCGTATTTGCTGATATAGCTGCCGAGATAGACCTTTGAATCGATCTCGTCATATTCATCGCGTTCAAGCTGGCGCAGCACGCGAGCCGGCAGTTTCAGCGTATGCGCACAGGCCTCGAGACTCAATTCTCGGGCTTCACGCGCAGCATGCAGACGACTCCCGAAACTTATACTCAGGGAGCCTGTCGATGACGTATCCATGTCGGCCGGATTAAAGCCAGGCATGTCGGATTTGTTCGTATCCTGCTCGGACGGTGAAATCTGCATGGAGGTCATGGGCTGGCAGTAGTGTCAAGGGCGTGCGCCTGCTCCGAATCCGGGAACTGGCTCTGCAACCGCTTACTGTAGGTTTGGGCACCATCCCGGTTACCCAGACGCGATTCAATATCGTAACCGAGCTTGAGTGCGGCGGCAGTAGACTGGCCCAGCGCATCGTAGCGCTGGAAAAAAGCCCGTGCACGGAACGCATCGTTATGCAGATAAAGCGTATTGGCAAGTTGCAAGAGTGCATCGGCGTTGTTCGGATTACGCGCGATGGCGTCACGGAAACTCGTTTCAGCGCCCGCAAAGTCGTTTGACTGCAGCTGACATACCCCTTCATTCGTCAGGGCCATGTCAGGCGTCTTGTAGAACGGGTCAGCGACGGCCTTCTTGAAATAGGTCATGGCTTCGGCCGACTTGCCGGTACGGCAGAGGAACTGCCCGAGATTATTGTTCACTTCGCCCTTGGTCGGCTCCAGCGCAACCGCCTGGCGGTAGTTCATCTCGGCTTCGGGAAGCTTGTTGATGCGTTCGTACAGCACTGCAATGACCG
>DAIMGD010000047.1:0-12695 GCA_036724165.1 Rhodanobacter sp. | reverse complement strand
GGCCGGTCATCGGCGGGTTCGAGCGCGCCATGTCGGCGACCACCAGCACCACGCTGTTCGGGCTGCGCTCGGCGGTGGCGGTCATGCTGTCGGCCCAGCGCGCGGCCTTGCCGCGATAGCGCCAGTCGGCCATCACCCGCGCCGCGACCCGGCGCAGGTTCTCGATCAGCGCCAGTCGCAGCATGATCGGGATCGCCCACAACTCGCCCAGCCGGAGCGGCGTGACGGTTTGATAGGCGCTGACGAAGCGGCTCAGGCTGGTGGTGTCGACGCGGCCGTCGCCGTGCGAAATGATTTCCAGCGCGATGTCGTAGACCCGCGGCAGCCCCGCCGACGGTCCATTCTCCAGCCGCGGCAACTCGCGGCTGTAGCCCTGCGGCAGATGCCGGCGGGCGATCCGCACCTGTTCCTCGATCAGGTAGAAATTGTCCAGCAGCCATTCGGCCGCCGGGGTGATCCGCAACTTGCGCCGGGTCGCCCCGGTGAGCCGCTCGCAGGCATGGATCAGCACCGCCTCGTTGTCGGCCAGCCGGGCCAGCAGCAGGTTGGCGCTGGAACGCGAACTCAGCCGGTGCTGGCCGGCGAGTATCTGGCCGTGCCGCTCCATCTGTTCGGCGCTGAACAATTCCGAGCGCAGTGCCGGTTCCTGCTCCGGCTTGGTACGGGCGGCGGCGCGGCGCCGACGAAATGCGCGCAGGCGTTGCAGCTTGAGCAAGTCGAGTGTGCGGCCGATGTTCAAATCCAGCTTTCCTTACGGGGTACAGGGGTGTGCGGCCGCGGCATGCCGGTGCGCGTCATCGCTCTGAATCGCGCCATTGCGGTTGGCTGGGCGTGCCGGCGCTGCGTCGACGCTACACTCCGGCATGTGAAGACAACGCACGCTGGGACGCGGGCGCTCACCCAAACTTGCCGGAGTTGCCCTGTGCCATCGCTGCTGATCCGCGCCGCCGCCCGCCACGACCTTCCCGCCCTGCTTGCCTGGAACGCGGCGATGGCGTGGGAAACCGAACACAAGCGACTCGACCCGGGGGTGCTGGAACGCGGCATCGCCGGCGTGTTCGAAAAGCCGCAGCGCGGCTTCTACCTGATCGCCGAACGCGACGGCATGGCGGTGGGCAGCCTGCTGGTCACCTACGAGTGGAGCGACTGGCGCTGCGGCGATTTCTGGTGGATCCAGAGCGTCTACGTCAGCCCGGAGGCACGCCGCGGTGGCGTGTTCCGTGCCCTGCATGCGGAGGTCGCGCGGCGCGCCGGCGCGGCCGGTGCGGTCGGCCTGAGGCTGTATGTGGAAACCGAAAACCTGCGGGCGCAGACGACCTATGCCGAGCTCGGCATGCAGCGCTGTCATTACTGGATGTACGAAAGCCTGCTGCCAGCCGGCGGCGACGCGGACTGAAACGCTTCAGGCGCCGGCCAGCAACATGTCCTCGAGCTCGGCCGCCGGCATCGGTACGCCATACAGGAAGCCTTGCAGCTGCGAGCAGCCGGCCTGGCGCAGGAATTCGCCCTGCGCCGGCGTCTCGACGCCTTCGGCGATCACCTGCTTGTTGAGGCTGCGCGCCATCGCGATGATCGCGCGGGTGATCGTGGCGGTATCGGCGTCGGTGGTTACGTCGCGCACGAAGGCGCGATCGATCTTCAGCGCATCGATCGGAAAATGGGTCAGATACGACAGGCTGCAGTAGCCGGTGCCGAAATCGTCCAGTGACAGGCGTACGCCGCGTTGCTTGATCCGGCGCAGCATTTCGGTGGTGGCGTCGCCGCCGGACATCACCATGCGCTCGGTCAGTTCCAGTTCGAGCAGGCCCGGATCGAGCCCGCTTTCGCGCAGCACGTCATCGAGTCCGGCCGAGAAGCCCGCGTGCTGGAACTGCACCGGCGAGACGTTCACCGACACCGGCATGAAGCGCCCGTGCTGCTGCCACAGTCGCGCCTGCCGGCAGGCCTGGCGCAGCACCCAGGCACCGATCGGCAGGATCAGTCCACTGTCTTCGGCGACCGGAATGAACTGGCTCGGCGTATGCAGTTCGCGTCCGTCCGCATGCCAGCGCAGCAGCGCCTCGGCACCGACGATGCGACCGCTGTGGGCATCCACCTTGGGCTGGTAGTACAGGCTCAGTTCGTGGCGTGGCAACGCCTGCCGCAGTGCCGCCTCGATCTTGCGCCGCGCGTGTGCGCGCTCGCTCATCGACGCGGTGAAGAAGCGGTAGCTGTGCTGGCCCTGGGCCTTGGTGGCGCACAGGGCGGTTTCCGCGTTCTGCAGCAACTGTTCCGCTTCGGCGGCATCGTCCGGATACACGCTGATGCCGATGCTGATGCGCAGCGCCAGATCGGGCAGGTCGGCGATGCTGAGCAGCTCGGCCTGGTTGATCAGGGTCTGGCACAGCTTGGCTGCCGCGCCCACGCTCTCCAGGTGCGGCAGCACCAGCACGAATTCGTCGCCGCCGTAGCGGCTGAGCAACTCGTCGCCGGGCAGGCAGCGGCGGATCCGGGTGGCGAGTTCGCGCAGCACGCGATCGCCGTTGACGTGGCCGTAGAGGTCGTTGACCTGCTTGAAATTGTCGATGTCGATGTACAACAGCGCCGCGCGTTGCTGACGGCGAACCGCGGTGGCCAGCGCCTGCTCGATGTGTCCGTGCAGCTGGCTGCGATTGGGCAAGCCGGTAAGCGTGTCGTGCTGGGTCAGGTGGATCATCTTCAACGCCAGCGCGCGGGTTTCGCTGACGTCGTGGAACACCAGCACGCCGCCGATCACATTGCCGGCATGGTCGTGGATCGGCGCGGAGGAATCCTCCACCGGCGTGTCGAATCCGTGCCGGTGCCGCAGCATGGTCTTGCCGGCCAGGTCGACGATGGTGTTCTGCTCGATCGCCGCGCGCAGCGGGTTGGCCACGGTGTGGCTGCGTTGCGCATCGAACAGCTGGAAGATTTCCTCGATCGGCCGGCCCTGCGCCTCGCCGCTGGTCCACCCGGTCATCGCTTCGGCAATCGGGTTGAGCGAGGTGACGTGCAGCTGCGGATCGGTGGTGATCACGGCGTCGCCGATCGAGCGCAGGGTCACTTCGGCCAACTCGCGTTCGCGATGCAGCGCCTCTTCGAAGGCCTTGCGCTGGCTGATGTCCTGCGCCTGCGAGACGAAGTAGAGCGGCAGGCCCTGCGCATCGCGCACCAGTGACACGCTGAGCTGGATGTGCACGACGTGGCCATCCTTGTGGAAGTTGCGTTTTTCCAGCTGGTACGAATCGCGCTGGCCAGCCAGCAGCTGCGCCAGCAGCTGCATGTCCGCGGCGAGGTCGTCCGGATGGGTGATGTCGGCGATGCTCAGCGCCAGCAATTCCTCCTCGCGATAGCCGAGCATCTGGCATACCGCGGCATTGACGCGCAGGAAATGCCCGTCCGGATGGATCAGCGCCATGCCGATCGCGGCATGCTGGAACGCGCCGAAGAAGCGCTGCTCGCTCTCGTGCAGCTGCAGTTCCAAGGTGCGCCGTTCGGTGATGTCGAGCAGCGCGGTGAAGACGCCGCGCACTTGTCCGTCGCTGTCGAAATCGGGCTGGAAATTGCCGTGGGCATAACGGCGCTCGTTACCGTTGTACAGCTCACCTTCAAAGCTGGCCATGCGGCCGGCGTAGGCCCGATCCAGTGCCGGCCGGGCCACGGCATGGTTGCGTTCGCCGACCACGTCGATCAGGCGCTGCCCGAGCAGGCGTTGCGGATCGATGCCCAGCCAGGTGCGATGCGTATCGTTGGCATAGCGGAAGCGCTGCTCGTCATCGAGGTAGGCCAGCAGGGCCGGAGCGCCGCTCACGATGCGCATGGGCCAGTCCGGTCCATGCGGTAGCGATGGCAATACCTCGGCAGACTTGTGCGCCCGCATGGTCATTCCGTCAGCTTGAGCGCCCCCTGTCGGCGCCGCTCCATCATGCGCCAAGTGACTGCCGCTGCAAAGCCGCCGAGGCGGCCACCCCGGCCCGGCTCAATGCAGGGCGGTCGGCGGTGCACCGAGTTGGTCGGTTTCGTCCAGCACCACCCGGCCCAGCGCATGCGGTTCGGCGGCCACGCCGTAGCGCTCGGCCAGCCGTACCAGCAACGGTTGCAGCGCCTGCGGCTGCAGCGGATAGCCATGCGCCAGCGCGCGCGCGCTGCCACCCTTGCTGCGCTGCGCCACGGTGATGGCGACGACGCCCAAGCCAGGCGCTTCGTGGGCAAACAGCGCCGGCGGATCGTAACCGGGCTCGACCATCGCCACGGTTTCCAGCAGATAACCGGCCGCGGCCTCGGTGTTCCGTTCGGCGGCCGGCTGCAGCAGCAGTGGCAGGTGATGCGCCTCGAGCAGCGCGGCGAGCTGGCGCAGCTCGAACACGATGCCGGCGAACTCATGCACGCGTTGCGCGCGGTCGCCGGTTTGCGCGGCCAGCCATTGGGCCGGCGACTGCGCCAGCACCTGGCCATGCGCGTACCGCAGGCGCAGCCCGCGCGCGCTAAGCGCCGACTCCTCGCGCTGCGGCGTCAGCAGGGCCGCCTCAAGCAGCGTCCACAACGCCGCCAGGTTGACGTGCTCGTACTGCACGCAGGTCAGTGCCAGCAGATCGTTGCGGCTCAGATAGCGCACATGTTCCAGCCGGATGCCGAGCGTGCGCATCAGCCAGTCGGCGGTCAGCGCGCCGGCCTCGCCGCGGCCGACCAGCTGGATTTCCAGTTGTTCGGACAACGCTTCGGCCAGCTCCGCCGGTGCCAGCAGGCTTATCGGCAGCAGCCGCATCGGGCCGTCGGCGAACAGCGGCGAGGGTTCCAGCGGCTGCGCCGGCATGCGACCGTGGTGACTGCCGAACGCAACCACGTTGTCCAGCTGGCCGCGCGGCACGCGCCGGGCCAGTTCGTCCAGCGTGGCCCACACCGGAAAGCCCGGCCGCAGCAGCTCGACCTGATCGAACAGCGCACCCGCCAGCGCCAGCCGGGTTGCGCTGACCTGCGGCACCAGCGCATGCAGATCGACGGCGACCAACTGCGCCAGTTCGGCGGCTTCGTCGCGACTCAGCGTGGTGCGCGTGGGCATGTCGCCAGCCACCGGTTCCAGCGCGAGGACCACGGGCAGGGCGAGCAGCGTTTGCGCTTCCACAGGCAGCGATTCCGAATGGCAAAGAGATCGGATTCTATCAGTGAGGGTGTCCTGATCCGTTCAGCGCGGGCGGCACCGGATCTGTCTGCTCGCAGCTGAGTGGTGCGCTGACGAAGGCAGGCTGGCCGCCTGTCAAGGAGGTGCGCCGCGCAGATGTGGGCAGACAGATCCGGCCCCAACCCATTGAAACAAATGACGGGGTGATGTCCAGAAGGCGCGCAGACGGCAGCGCGCGGCTTGCCAAGGCGGCCAGCCTTGCCTGCGCTGCTCACCACCACCTGCACGCCTTCTGGACATCATGCCGACCGTGCTGAACGGATCAGGACATCCTCTGGCGTTTTGGGCTTCCGCCGTACGGCATGGCGGGTTAGCCTTGAGCGACTTGAGTTCTGGACTGTTTTGAGCATGGAAAACACGCAAAGGCGCGTTGGGGTGATCGGCGGCGTACGCATCCCGTTCTGCCGCAACAACACCGCGTATGCCGATGTCGGCAACTTCGGCATGTCGGTGAAGGTGCTCGGCGCGCTGGTCGAGCGCTTCGGCCTGCACGGCGTGGAGCTGGGCGAAGTGGCGATGGGCGCGGTGATCAAGCACGCCTCGGACTGGAACCTGGCGCGCGAGGCGCTGCTCAGTTCCGGGCTGGCGGCCACCACGCCGGGCATCACCACCGCGCGCGCCTGCGGCACCTCGCTGGACAACACCATCATCATCGCCAACAAGATCGCCGCCGGGCAGATCGCCGCCGGCATCGCCGGTGGTTCGGACACCACCAGCGACGTGCCGATCGTCTACGGCACGCGGCTGCGCAAGCGCCTGCTGGCGATGAACCGCGCCAAGACGCCGCTGGACAAGTTGAAGCTGGCGCTGCGCGGGTTCTCCTTCAGCGAACTGAAACCATCGTTCCCCGGCGTGGCCGAGCCGCGCACCGGCAAGTCGATGGGCGACCATTGCGAGCAGATGGCGAAGGAGTGGCAGATCGGCCGCCTGGCGCAGGATCAGCTGGCGCTGGACAGCCACCACAAGCTGGCCGCCGCGTATGACGCCGGTTTCTTCGACAACTTGCTGGTGCCGTTCCGCGGGCTCAAGCGCGATGGTTTCCTGCGTCCGGACTCGACCATGGACAAGCTGGCTTCGCTGAAGCCGGCGTTCGACAGGAGCTCCGGTCGCGGCACGCTCACTGCCGGCAATTCCACCGGCCTGTCCGATGGCGCGGCGGCGGTGCTGCTGGCCAGCGACGAGTGGGCCGCGCAGCGTGGGCTGAGCATCCAGGCCTATCTGCGCGATGCCGAAGTGGCCGCGGTGGATTTCGTGCACGGCGAAGGCCTGCTGATGGCGCCGACCATCGCGGTGCCGCGCATGCTGGCGCGGCAGGGACTGACCCTGCAGGATTTCGACTATTACGAGATCCACGAGGCGTTCGCGGCGCAGGTGTTGTGCACGCTGCGCGCGTGGGAGTCGGCCGATTACTGCAAGAGCCGGCTCGGCCTCGATGCGCCGCTGGGTGCGATCGATCCGGCCAGGCTCAACGTGCATGGTTCCAGCCTCGCGGTCGGCCATCCGTTTGCCGCCACCGGTGCGCGGATCGTCGCCACGCTGGCGAGGATGCTGGAACGCAAAGGCTCCGGCCGCGGGCTGATCTCGATCTGCACCGCCGGCGGGATGGGCGTCACCGCGATCCTCGAACGGCCGTGAACGCGCAAGCCGCCGCATCCCCTGGCGCGATTTCCCTGCTGGCCCGCTCATGCTGCGCCTGCGCACCACCAGCAGCCTGAGCGTGCTGGCGCTGGCGATCGGTATCGCCGGGACCGGCTGGATCAGTACGCTGACCGCGGGTGGGCGCAGCCCCGCGCCGCGTGCCGCCACGGTCCACCATGCGTTGCCGTCGATGCGAATTCATGTCGTGTCCGCACCGGCGCGCAAGCATGCGCAGCAAACGCGTCGCGCGGTGCCGGATGGCTCGGGCCGCGCGATCGCCGCCGTGCAGGCGCCGCCGATCGCCGCACCCGCCGAACTGCTACCGCTGGCCACGCCTGCCGATGACTCGATGCCGTGGGCCGACTTGCGCGGACATCTGGACGGCCGCGTGGTGCTGCATGTCGGCATCGATGCGCGCGGTCGCGTCTGTGCCGCCAGTCTTGCCGATTCCAGTGGCGACGCCGTGCTGGACGAGCACGCATTGCGCAGCGTGCGCGGCTGGCGTTTCGCCGTGAGTGCCGATCACCCGGCGGGCATGCGCGCTGATCTGCCGATGCGTTTCACCAGCCGGGACGCACGCGAGGCCAGTGCGCGGTAGCGATCAGAGCAGACCGGTCGAGCCGACGCCGAAGGCGGTGAGCAGCCGGGTGATGATCAGCTTCGGCGACAGCGCGACGTCCGGGAAATCGCCCACCGGCTGGTAGCAGTCGTAGAAATGCGGGTTGCTGGCGAGCAGCGGCTGGCAGCCGGGCTTGAGTTCGTAGCTGGTGGCGTAGCGGAACGGCCACAGGTCGAACAGCGGAAGTTGCGCGGAGACGTTGCCGATCGCCTGGTTGATATCGGTCAGCACCGGTACCACCGCTTGCCGCGGTGCGATCACCCAGGCGTTCTCCGGTTGCGTGTCGCGCAGGATGCTCTGGCGCAGCTGCCCGGCGAAGCGCGAGTCGTAGACGATTACCCCGGCTTCGGTGTTGTAGTGATCCGAGCGCGGATCGAAATTGTGTGAACCGACCATCGCGATGCTGCCGTCGATCACGATCGACTTGGCATGCAGGCCGTAGCGCTGGCCTGCACTGAGCAAGGGTACCGGCCGGTTGCTGCTGCCATGGCTGCCCAGCAGATGCACACGCACGCGGGCGGCGCTGACCGGGCTGGCGGTTTCCGGTGGCGGCAACGGCGTGTCGCTGCCCAGATTGGCCAGTTCGTTGTCCACCGCCGGACCTGGCGCATGCGGCTTCATTTCGTGAATCTCGAAGCCGAACTTGGTCAGGTAGCGTTTGCGGTGCTTGTACGACATTGCATACACCGCGAACGCATCGGTGGACGCCAGCGAGTTGGTGGAGACGATGATCCGCGGCGCATCCGCGTGACGGTGCAGTCGCCGGAAGATGCCTTGCGCGCGCCGGCTCATCACCAGGTATGGCGTCTGCAGCAGCACTTCGTGCCTTGCGTCGCTGACCATGCGCATCACGTGGCGGGTGAATTCGAGCGCATGCTGCTTGTTCGGCTTGTCGGTCTTCGCAGGCAGGTCGCTGAAATACTCCACCGGGCCGGTTTTCAGCGTCGGTTCGACCAGCCATGCCTGCAACCATTGCGGATCTTCCGCCGCCTGCTGGATCTGGGCGACGCGCAGGGGCCGACGATAGTGCGGCGCCGGCCAGACCGGCGGCGAGGCGTCGGCGAGGATGCGCCGGTTGACGTCGCGCAGATGGGTCAGCGGCGCGGCGCGCTTGTGCTGCCAGAACAGCTCGAAGCTGGCCGCCATCTGGGCGGCGGCGGGGCCCCCGACCATCACGTCGCGGTCGACGTAGTCGAAGCTGTCGTCCCAGTTGAAATAGCGGTCCTCGTAGTTGCGGCCGCCGGTGATGCCGATGGCGTCATCTACCAGCAGCAGCTTGTTGTGCATGCGCTGATTGAAGTGGAAGAAGCAGCACAGGATGCCGGCGGCGAACTCGACCGGCTGGGTCTGCGCCTTGTGGAAGGTCGGGTTGTACAGCCGCACCTGCAGGTTGGGACTGACCCGCGCGAGCCGGTCGAGCAGTTCCGGATCATTGAAGGAGTTCAGCTGGTCGGCCAGGATGCGCACCCGCACCCCGCGCCGCGCGGCCTGCACCAGTTCGTTCAGGATCAGCTGGCCGAGGTCGTCCTTGTCCCAGATGTAGGTCTGCACGTCGATCGAGCGCTGCGCGGCGCGGATCAGGTTGATCCGTGCGGCCAGTGCCGGTTTGCTGTCGTTGAGCAGGGTAACCACGTGCACCGGCTGCTGCGGGGTCGAGGCGGCAATCGCCTGGAGCGCCGCTTGCAGCAGCGGCGACGCCACTGCGCAATGGTCGCTACGGGTGCAGCTGACGTCGCGGTCCACCGTCGCGGCGACCCGCGCATCGGCGCGGCGGATCTGCGTCTGCGACAGCGTGCAGCCCTGCAACAGCACGGCGACCACGAGCAGGCTGGAGACGGTGAGCGGGCGCAGGAACATGGCTTGCATGATACGGGTACGACTCAATCCCTTGCCGGCTCGAGCGCGATCAACAGGCCCAGTTGCACCTGATCGGAGAGCGCGGTGCGATGGCTGGTCATGCCGAATGCGCTGCGCGAAACCAGGCCGCGCGCCTGGATCTGGCAACCCGGTGCGGTGATCGTGCTGCAGCTGGCGGGCAGCAGCTCGAAGCGGACCGGCCGGGTGACCCCGCGCAAGCTCAGCAGGCCATCCAGCGGCCCGCCGCTGGTCAGTCGGGCCAGCGGTATCGGCTCGGACAGGAAATGGATGGTCGGGTATTCCGCCGCGTCGAAGAACTCCGGCGCCAGCACCCAGCGCCGGAACCGCGCCGAGCCCATCGCAACGCTTTCGATCCCGATCCGCGCGTCGACGATGGCCAGACCGCGCGGGTCCAGTTGCACCTCGCCGCCGATCTGCGAGAAACGTCCGTTGATCGTGTGCAGCCAGAGCAGGCGTACGCCGAACTCGGCGTGCGAACGGGCTGCGTCAATACGAAAATTGGCCGACCGGACTGCTGGTGCAGCAAGCGCCAGCGCCGTGAGCAGAAACGCCCCGAGCCAGCATTTCACGGTGACCAGAAAGCATCCAGTCGGGCATTGCCCGGCTCCAGCGAGCCGTTCAGGTGCAGCACCGCCAGCGCGCCGGGCGGCATGCCGCGGAATTCGTCGGAGCGGCCTTCCACCAGCAAGGCAACCAGCCGCTCGATACCCGGGTTGTGGCCGACCAGCATCACGGTGCCGGCATCGCCGTGCTGGTCCAGCAACGCCAGCAACTCACCCGGGGAAGCGTCGTAGATTTCGGCCGCCATCTGCGGCACCGGCGCCGCGTCGATCGCGGCCAGCGCCAGCCGGGCGGTTTCGTCGGTGCGCCGGGTCGGTGAACACAGCACGCGATCGGGCCGCGCGCCATGCGCAGCCAGCCACAGTCCGGCCGCCTGCGCCTCCTGCTCCCCGCGTGCGCTCAGCGAGCGTTGCTGGTCATCGCCGGCATTTTCTATCGGTACGGCTTCGGCATGTCGCAACAGGATCAGTTCGTGCATGGGGGGAGCTCCGGCTTGGGGTTGTCGCGTAATCACGGTGGTTCAGTGCTGGCGCTTGATCCAGCGCAGCAGCGCCTTCCAGTCCTGCTGGTGGCTGCGCACTTGTTCGGACTGGTAATCAAAGATGCCCTTGCCCAACCCGCTGAGCAGCACATAGGCCTGACTGTCGCGCAGCTGCGCGGCGATCGGAAACGGCGATTGTTCGGCGAGCTGGGCGACGGCGTCCTGGCTGGCGTGGGTCCACGGCTTGAGCCGGTTGGCGACCAGCGCCACCGGCAGCTTGCCGCGGCGGATGCGGTTGATCGACTGCAGCTCATCGATGAAGTGGAGCGTGGCGTGCAGGTCGAACGACGACGGCAGCACCGGCACCAGCAGCACGTTGGCCTGCTCCAGGTACGGTTCGAGTTCGCGCTCGCCGGCACCCGCGGGTGTGTCGATCAGCAGTTGCTGGGTATCGGGCGGCAGTCGTTGCAGCGCCCTGCGCCCGCCGCCTTCCACCGCCAGGACACCGGGCACGTTGTCCGGCCGCAGGCTCGCCCAGCGGAAGCTGGAGCCTTGCCGGTCGGCGTCGATGATGGCGGTATGCTGCCCCGCCTGCGCCCAGTGCGACGCCAGCTGGGTCACCAGCGTGCTCTTGCCGCAACCGCCCTTGCTGCTTGCCACCAGCGTCGTAAGCATCGATCCACCCTTGTCGCGGAAGGTGATCCAAGCCTACACGGCTGCGGATGCGACGCAAAGCTGCGTCGCGGTCAGATGTTTGTACGGGTTGCCCAGCCGGCTACCTGGCCTGTTGCGGGGTCCAGCCGGCGGGCGCGTCGGTGGGGATCTGGTTGTCGCGCAAGGCGGCCAGCAACACGCTCATTTCGGTGCCACCGTTGCGCGCCAGTGCCACCAGGTGCGCAGCCATCACCTTGTCGCCCTGCGCGCGGGCGGCCAGCTGAGCGAAGCTCTGCACCTGCCAGATCAGGCTGATGCGGGAGTGCCTGGCGTCTTCCTGCTGGGCGGGATCGTCCGCCAGCACTTCGCGCAGGTGCAGGCCGAGCGAGCGCGCCAGTGGGCTGGAGCCCCATTCGAGAACCTTGGCCAATTTCAGGCAATCGGTCTTGATCGAGGCATCAGCGCCGGCGTTCTCGCACAGCTTGGCAGTGACCGGCAGGCTCGGTTGTGGCTGGGTGCTGGCCAGTCCATACACCAGCACCGCCTGGATGCCCGCGGCACCGGCCGCATTGGCCGAAGCCAGCACCTCGGCCGGCGGCGGCAGTACGCCCACCGAGCTGGCCAGCGCCTTCAGGCTGGTGCCCAGGTAGTCGTCATACGACTTGGCGGCGGCCGCCTTGGCCAGATCCTCGCGTGCGGCATCCGGCTTCATGTCGCGCGTGTCCACGCCGAGCTTGAGCAGCCATACCGCGGCATTGTCCGGAGCCTGCGTCAGCAGCTGGTCCAGCGCGGCGGCATTGGGACAAGCCGCCGCCTTCTGATCGCAATCGGCAAGGCGCACCCAGCTGACCGCCGCATCGTCGCCATCGGCCTGGGTGGCACGGTCGATCAGCACATGGAAACTGCTGGTCTTCGGCGGATTGACCAGTGGCCGGGCGAGCAAGGCCGCGCCAAGCAGCGGCAGCGCGTCGGCGCGCGGCGCCAGCACACTGACCAGGTCGCGCTGGAAGGCCAGCAGTGCCTTGTCGCTGTGCACGGCGGCGGCGCGGTTGGCAGGACTGCCGGGGGGCTTGGCGCTGTGTTTGCCGGCGAGCGCCGGCGTGGTCATGAGTGACAGGGCGCAGGTCAGGGCGAGGTAGCGCAGTCCAAGCATCATGGGCATCCGTCCGCGATCAAAGCAGCCAGCATAGCGCTGGTGCATTAAGCGTGGCTGATTGAAGTGCCGGCAAAGGCAGGTATCTTGCGCAAGGCTTGTTAGGATGCGCGCTTGTTGCGCAAAACTCCGCGTACCCTGCAACGGTTTGGAGATGTCTTGTGGATCATTTTTCGACATTTGCCAATGGCGCACCCTGGTTTGTCGGCTGGGGCACCCTGGCACTGATCAACGCCGCACTGGCCCAGGGCAAGAACCGCAGCGGCCTGCTGTGGTTCCTGCTGTCGCTGCTATTCGGCCCGCTCGTCACCTTGCTGCTGGTGCTGCTGCCCAAGGTGCGCAGCAAGCTGTTCTGAGGTTTCCGCCGCGCCGCGTGTGCGGGACGTCCTACTCGCCCAGCGCCTCGCGCATGAATTCCGGTTGCGCCAGCGCACCCTTGTGGATATCGGCGTTGTAGTAGCGGGTCGGAAAATTCTTGCCGATCGCGCCGCGCTCGCGGAAGCCGGACAGGTCGCCGCCCTTGCGCGCCATCGTG
>DAIMGD010000046.1:0-12780 GCA_036724165.1 Rhodanobacter sp. | reverse complement strand
CCGGCGCGTGCGCTGAGCGCATCGCACACCGTGACCGAGTGCGGCGCATTGCCCAGCGCCACCGCGATATTGCGCAACCAGCCTTCATAGCCGGTGCGGCGGATCGCCATGCCCTCGGTGTGCTTGAGGAACTCTTCCTCGCCCCAGCCGAACAGTTCGACCAGCTTCGCACCATCCAGACTATGTCGCGGCGCGAAGTCCGGCTCGGTGGCGTCCTGCGCGAACTTGTTCCACGGGCAGATCAGCTGGCAGTCGTCGCAGCCGAAGATGCGATTGCCCATCGGCGCGCGCAGGTCTTCCGGGATGCTGCCCTTGAGCTCGATCGTGAGGTAGGAGATGCAGCGCCGCGCATCCAGCCGGTACGGCCCGAGAATCGCCTGGGTCGGGCAGATTTCGATGCAGCGGCTGCAGCTGCCGCAATGCGCGCTGGCCGGTGCGTCGACGGGTAATGGCAGGTCGGTATACAGCTCGCCGAGGAAGAAATACGAGCCGGCGCGGCGGTTGATCAGCACGGTGTGCTTGCCGATCCAGCCGAGTCCTGCATTGCGTGCCAAAGCCTTCTCCAGCACCGGCGCGGAATCCACATAGGCGCGGTAGCCGAAGTCGCCGACCACGGCGTGGATGCGCTCGGCCAGTCGCTGCAAGCGGCTGCGCATCAGCTTGTGGTAGTCGCGTCCCAGCGCATAACGCGACACATAGCCGGCCTCGCCATCTTCCAGCACGCCCCAGGCGTTATGGGTGCCGGGTGGGATGTAATCCATGCGCACTGAAATGACTCGCTGCGTGCCCGGTTCAAGCTCGGCCGGCCGGCTGCGCTTGGCGCCATGGCGCGCCATGTATGCCATTTCGCCGTGATGGCCGTCTACGAGCCAGCGCTCGAGGTGCTGCTCATCTTCGCCTAGATCGGTTCCACTGATACCAGCCTCGGCAAAGCCCAGTTCGACCGCCCAGCGCTTGATGTCGAGGGCAAGCGCAACGTAATCGGGAGCAGTGCGGGCATCAGTCGTGGACATCCGCCTAGTGTAAATGTTGGCCGTGCCTATAATTCGCGCATGCCAGCCGATCCGCACCATCGCAATCTCTATACCGTCGAACAGGTGCGCACGCTGGAGCGCGAAGCGCTCGCGGCACTGGGCATCTCTGGCTACGACTTGATGCGTCGGGCGGCCAGCGCGGCGTTGAACAGCCTGCGGCGGCATTGGCCACAGATCAGCCATATCGGCATCTGTTGCGGTCCCGGCAATAATGGCGGTGATGGCTTTCTGCTGGGTGTGCTGGCGCGCGAAGCCGGGCTGCAGGTCGAGTTGGTGGCATTGAGTCCGACGTCGCACGGCGACGCAGCGCTGGCACGCAGGGAATGGGACGCCGGTGAGGGCGGGGTGCGCCTGTGGGACGCGGAGTGTCGACTGCCCGCGGTTGAAATGTTGGTGGACGCGTTGTATGGCATCGGCCTGAATCGCGCGCCCGAGCCGTCGGCTGCACGATTGATCGATGCCATGCATGCCAGTGGCAAGCCGGTGCTGGCGCTGGATGTGCCTTCCGGACTGAATGCGGATAGCGGCCACTGCCCGGGCGCGGTGATCCGCGCCGACGTCACGCTGACCTTCATTGCCTGCAAGCGCGGACTGCATACCGGTCGCGCGGCCGATCAGGTTGGCGTCATGGAGCTGGCGACCCTGGGCATGCCCGACGTCGTGTCCATGGTCGTCAGGCCTGATGCGAGGTTGCTGGTTGCCGATGCCATGCCAGCACGTGCCCGTTACGCCAACAAGGGCTCCAACGGCCACGTGCTGGTGATCGGCGGCGAGCACGGCATGGCTGGTGCGGCGCGGTTGGCGGGCGAATCCGCCTTGCGTGCCGGCGCCGGGCTGGTCAGCATCGCTACCCGTGCCGAGCACGTGCTGGCTCTGATTGCCTCGCGCCCGGAACTGATGGTGCACGCGGTCGACGGGCCGCAGGCGCTCGAAGCATTGCTCGAACGTGCCAGTGTGCTGGCACTCGGGCCCGGACTGGGGCAGATCGCGTGGAGTCATGCGTTGTGGCTGACCGCACTGGACGCGAACAAACCGTTGGTGCTCGATGCCGATGGTCTGAACCTGCTGGCGCGTGAACAACGCAAGTTCACCACGCCAACCATACTGACACCACATCCGGGTGAGGCAGCACGGTTGCTTGGCGTGACCACGGCAGACATCGAAAGGGATCGTTTTGCCGCCGTGCGCGAACTGGCCCGTCGGTATGCGGCGGTGGTGGTACTGAAGGGCTCCGGAAGCCTGATTGCCGATCCGGATGGACGTCTGGACGTCTGTCCTTGGGGTAACCCGGGGATGGCTTCCGGTGGCATGGGCGATCTGCTCACCGGCATCGTCGCGGCGTTGCTGGCCCAGGGCTGTACCACGTGGCAGTCCGCTTGCCTTGGCGTGGGTCTGCACGCACGCGCTGGCGACATGGCCGCGCAGCAGGGCGAGCGTGGGCTGCTGGCGAGCGATCTGCTGTTGCCGCTGCGCGCGCTGTGCAACGGGGGGCAGATCCATGCGCACGAGCATGGCTGACCGGCTCGACATCGAACGACACTGGTCGTTGCCCGACGAGGCGGCCACGACGGCGTTGGCCATGCAGCTGGCCGATGTGCTGGACGAGGGAATGGTGATCTATCTGCAGGGTCCGCTCGGTGCCGGCAAGACCAGTTTCGCGCGTGCCTTGCTGACTGCGTTGGGGGTCGGCGAGCGCATCAAGAGCCCGACCTACAGCCTGGTTGAAGCGTATGCGACCAGCGAGCGACCGGCCTGGCACCTGGATCTGTATCGGATTGCTGACCCAGGCGAACTGGAATGGCTGGGACTGGACGCGCTGGCCGATCCGGCGGCACTGGTGCTGGTGGAGTGGCCTGAACGTGGTGCGGGAGCGTTGCCGATGGCCGATATGGAGTTGCGGCTGGCGTATGCCGACAACGGCCGTCAGGCGCTGCTGCGAGCCTGTAGCAGCCGTGGCGAACGGTTGCTGCAACGACTGTCCTGATCGTGTGGTGATGCCCCGTGTCGCGCTTAAGTGCTGATTTCGCCATGAAAAATTGGCGACTGCAAGTCTGCTCATGATCTGTTCGGAATGCGTGGCTTGCGGTGGATAACTTGATCTGACCTGACGAATAGTCTGCAGGCTATGGATATTCAAGGAAAAATAGTCTTGCATTCGTGGAATGGCTGCGCTTCAATGCGGCTCATGAGGGGAAACCTGAACAATCTGGCTGGATTTTTTGCTGCTGCGATCATCGCGAGCGTGCCGTTGTGCGCGGCAAAGGCAGCGGATCTGGAGCATGCGCGGGTCTGGGCTGGTCCCGACTACACCCGCGTGGTGCTCGATGCTTCCGGCCCGCTCAATTACAAGATCAGCCAGCACGGTGATCAGCTGGTCGTGGATCTGGGTGACAGCAGCGTTGGCGATGGCTTTGTCGATCCATCCGCGCAAGGGCTTTATCGAGGCATGAGCCACGCCCGCCAGGGTGACCGGCTGCAACTGACGGCCAGGATCGATCCCGCTATCCGTTTGAAAAGTTTCGTGCTCAAACCGCGTACCGGCAGTGACTACCGGCTGGTGCTGGATCTGTACCCAGCAGCGGGAGGTGCTGCTGCGGACAGTCTTGCTCACAGCAATCAGATCACGGCAGAACCGGTGGCGGCAGTCGATGCCAGCGAGCCGGTGGTCGAGCGCAGCAGTCACTCCAGGCCATCACGCAGCAGCAGGGTGGCTGCGGAACAGGCGGCCACGTTGCTTGGAGGCCAGCGCCAGGTCGTCGTCTGCATCGATGCCGGTCACGGTGGCAAGGATCAGGGTGCGCACGGGCCAGGCGGCACGCTGGAGAAGAACGTCACGCTCGCCGTGGCCCGTGACCTTGCGGCACAGATCAATCGCCAGCCCGGCATGAAAGCCGTGCTGACCCGCGACGGTGATTACTTCATCGAACTCAAGCAGCGCTATCAGATCGCCCGCAACAACAGCGCCGATCTGTTCGTGTCGATCCATGCCGACTCCTACACCAGCAATGACGCCAAGGGTTCGTCGGTGTGGGTGTTGTCACCGCGCGGCAAGACCAACGAGGCCGCCCGCTGGCTCGCTGATGGGCAGAACCGGGCCGACCTGATCGGCGGCACCACGCTGGACGACAAGGACGATGGGCTGGCCAAGGTGCTGCTGGATCTGCAGCAGGGCTGGGCCATGCAGGCCAGCGATGTGGTCGCCGGCAATGTGCTCAAGGCACTTGGCCAGTTGGGGCCCACCCATCGTGGCTATGTCGAGCGCGCCAACTTCGTGGTGCTGCGTTCGCCGGATGTACCGTCGATCCTGGTCGAGACCGCCTTCATCAGCAATCCGGCCGAAGAGCGCAAGCTGCGCGATCCATCGCACCAGCGCGAGCTTGCCGAAGCGGTGATGGGCGGGGTGAAGAATTATTTCGAATCCACACCGCCGCCAGGAACCTGGTTCGCGATGCAGGCAGCCCGCCGCAACGGCATCGAACTTACCTCGAACAGAACCGCGGACAATGCCGGCAATGGTCCCGTGGCGAACTCGCCCGGCAGGATCGCGCTGGCCAGCCAGGCGGCGGCAGACGCGAATGTGCGCGATCTGCATCGCGTCGGCAGCGGCGAGAGTCTGCGCAGCATCGCGCGGCAGTACGGCATCAGCATCGCTGCGCTGAAAAACGCCAACCGGATCAATGCCGATACGGTGCGCGCCGGTACCTTGCTGACGATTCCAACCGGCTAGGCCCGGAGTTTCCGTGTTCGCCTCGCTTTCATGCGGGGGGCGGCTCGCTTAAGCTTGGCGGATGCCTGTCATCCGCCTGCTATCTCCCCAACTCATCAACCAGATCGCTGCCGGCGAGGTCATCGAGCGTCCGTCCTCGGTGGTCAAGGAGCTGGTGGAAAACAGCATCGACGCCGGTGCCACGCGCATCGAGGTGGATATCGAGGCTGGCGGCGCGCGGCTTATCCGCGTGCGCGACGATGGCGACGGCATCCATGCCGATGAGCTGCCATTGGCGATAGCCTCGCACGCGACAAGCAAGATCGGCAGCTTCGACGATCTGGAACACGTCGCCAGCATGGGTTTCCGTGGTGAGGCACTGGCCTCGGTGTCGTCGGTGTCGCGCTTTGCGCTGACCTCGCGCGCGCGCGGACACGACACCGCGTTCCGCATCGAGGTCGACGGCGGCGCGCGGCAGACGGCACGTCCGGCGCAACATCCGCCGGGCACCAGCGTGGAAGTGCGCGACCTGTTCTACAACGTGCCGGCTCGGCGCAAATTCATGCGCGCCGAGCGCACCGAATTCGCGCATATCGACGACCTGCTGAAATCGCTGGCCTTGGCTCGCGACTCGGTGGAGTTCCGGCTCAGCCATAATGGCAAGCCGGTGCGCATCTGGAAGGCTGCCCGCGACGAGCAGGCCGCGTTGCAGCGGGTGGCCGAAGTGCTGGGCGAGGAATTCCCGGCACAAAGCCTGCGCATCGAGCATGCGATGGCCGGCCTGCATCTGTCCGGTTGGGTGGGTCTGCCGACCGCATCGCGCTCGCAGGCGGACTCGCAGTATTTCTATGTCAACGGCCGGCTGGTACGCGACCGCATCGTCGCCCATGCCGTTCGGCAGGCGTATGCGGATGTGCTGTTTCATGGCCGGCATGCCGCGTTCGTGCTGTACCTGGAACTCGATCCGGCCGGTGTCGATGTCAATGTGCACCCGGCCAAGCACGAAGTGCGTTTCCGCGAGCAGCGGCTGGTGCACGACTTCCTGTTTCGTACCTTGCACGAGGCGCTGGCGCAGACACGCGCCGGGCAGCATGCGCTGCCGGCGACAGCGCCGATCGCGGTTGCGGGCATGGCGTATGCCGAACCGGCCGCATCTTCGGCGGCGGCATGGTCGAGTCCATTCAATCAGAGTCGTTTGAACCTGGGTGTGCGCGACGCACCGTTGGCTGGCTATGCCGCGTTGCTCGGTGAACCGTCATTGGTGCCGGCTGCGGCCTACGCTTCCATGCCCGTGGCGGAAGAGGGCGAGGCGCCGCCGCTCGGTTTCGCGATTGCGCAATTGAAGAGCATCTTCGTACTGGCCGAGAATGCCCACGGCCTGGTACTGGTGGACATGCATGCGGCGCACGAGCGCATCACTTACGAGAAGCTGAAGTCCGGCCGTGTCGGCAGCAATCTGCGTTCGCAGATGCTGCTGGTGCCGCTCGGTGTTGCGGTCAGCGCGAAGGAAGCGGCCGCGGCCGAGGAACATGCCGAAGCGCTGGCTGAGTGGGGTCTTGAGCTGTCGCGCAGCGGCCCGACCACGATCGTGGTGCGGCGCATTCCGGCCCTGCTGGAAGGGGCGGATGTCAGCCAGCTCAGTCGCGACGTATTGTCCGAACTGGCTCAGCATGGCAGCTCGCGACGCCTGCAGGAACTGGAGAACGAGTTGCTCTCGACGATGGCCTGCCACGGCTCGGTGCGGGCCGGACGGCGCCTGACGATTCCCGAGATGAATGCCCTGCTGCGCGAGATGGAAGCGACCGAACGTTCGGGGCAGTGCAATCACGGCCGGCCCACCTGGGTCCAGCTGAGTCTGGCCGAACTCGACAAGCTGTTCATGCGCGGCCGCTGATCGCGGCTTGCCCTGCGCGCGAACGGACGGCGATACTCGGGGTTCTTGCTCACGCGCGGATCGACCCCCATGTTGCGTACCGCTTTTGTTGCATCCGCCCTGTTTTCCTTCGCCCTGATGTCCGGAGTCGCTGTCGTGCACGCCGATACCCCTGTCACTTCCGCTCACGCCACCTATGAGCAACAAATCCGGCAATGGCGTCGCGGTCGTATCGAGCGGCTCACGGCTGCGGACGGCTGGTTGAGTCTGGTCGGGCTGGATTGGCTGAAACGGGGGGATAACCGCATCGGGACTGCCTCCGGCAACGATATTGTGCTGAAGGCAGGGCCGGCGCATCTGGGTACGCTGACCTGGGGCCAGGACGACACGTTGCGCATTGCGCTGGCCAAAGACAGCGGTGCCACGATCGACGGCAAGGCAGTGGCCGAATCCCCGCTGATCGACGATGCCCACGTCATCGGCGATGCGGCACCGACGCTGGTGAGCTTCGGCGCGGCGAATTTCTCCGTGATTGATCGCGACGGCCGCAAGGCGCTGCGCGTCAAGGACAGCGACGCGGCCACGCGCAGGGACTTCCTCGGCATCGACTATTTTTCGATCGATCCGTCCTGGCATATCGTGGCCGACTGGGTACCGTTCAATCCGCCGCACAAGCTGGAGATCGGCTCGGTGATCGGCACCATCGACAAGGTCGATGTGCCGGGCAAGGCGCTGTTCCAGCGTGACGGCCACAGCTATGAGCTGCTGCCGTACCAGGAGGAGCCGGGTGGCGAGCTGTTCTTCGTGATCGCCGATCGCACTTCCGGCAAGCAAACCTACGGCGCCGCGCGTTTCCTGTACGCCGCGCTGCCGAAGGACGGCAAGGTGATCCTCGATTTCAACGAGGCCTACAATCCGCCGTGCGCATTCACGCCATTCGCGACCTGTCCGCTGGCGCCGCCCGAGAACCGGCTTGATCTGAGTGTGACCGCCGGCGAGAAGAAATATCGCGGCGGACATCACTGATCGATCGCGGTGCCTTCGATCGCTGCGCCTCGCGGCGATCGACAGCAGACACCAGGCGCCTGCTCGGTCGATTCGGGCAGACGCGCGACGCCCGTCGCTGCGACCGCCTCAGCGTCCCTTGAACTCCGCCTTGCGCTTCTCCAGAAACGCGCTGGTGCCTTCGCGCATGTCTTCGGTCGAGAACGCCAGCGCAAAGCCCTGGGTCTCGAATTCCAGGCCCTGATCGATACTGGCTTCGCCACCTTGCAGCACCGCATCGAGAATGCCGGCGGCCGCCAGCGGCGCGGCCGCGGCAAGTTGATCGGCCAGCGCAGCGACGGTTTCGTCCAGCGCCTCGGCGGCAACCACGCGAGTGACGATGCCCAGTTCGTAGGCGCGTTGTGCGTTGATCACCGCGCCGGTCAGGCACAATTCCAGCGCCGCGCCACGGCCGGCCAGTCGCAATAGCCGCTGGGTGCCGCCAAAGCCGGGGATCAGGCCCAGATTGATTTCCGGCTGGCCGAACTTCGCCTTTTCGCTGGCCACGCGCAGATGGCAGGCCATCGCGAGTTCCATGCCGCCGCCCAGCGCGAAGCCCTGGATGCGCGCGATCACCGGCTTGCCGAGGCGCTCGATCGAGCTCATCAGGCGCTGGCCGGCGCGTGAAAAGCCTTGCGCCTGCACCGGCGTGTAAGCGTTCATCTCGGCGATGTCGGCACCGGCGACGAAAGCTTTCTCGCCGGCACCGGTCAACACCACGGTACGCACCGCATCGTCCTGGGCCGCCTGCGCGAACGCGATGGTCAGCTCGTTGAGCGTGTCGCGATTGAGCGCATTGAGTTTGTCCGGGCGGTTGACGATGATCGTGCGTACCGCACCGCGGTTGGTGATTTCCAGATTGCGAAAGGCCACGAGCGGATCCCAATGGAAGCGAAATCGCGATGTTAGCAGCGGGAACCTTTGTCGCCGCGGGGTTTCTCAAGGCCGAGCGCTATCGCTGCATGAATGTTGCGAACCGCTTAGGATGGCCCGTCTGGATCAGCTGCCGCGATAGAGAAAAGCCCCATGGAGAAAGGCATGACACATCTGCGCTGCCTGCTGTTCGGCGTACTGCTGCTGGGCGGCGTGGTGCACGCACAGAGCCGAGCCCCGGCGCAGGCCACGCCGGTAAAGCCGGACAAGGCCAAGTTGTCGTATGCCATCGGCTACCAGATCGGCAGTCAGTTCGCCGACGGCAAGCCGGATGTGGATATTCCCACCCTGCAGCGGGCCATCCGCGACGCCTATGCCAAGCATCACCCAGCCGTGTCTCTGCAGGATATGCAGCAAGCATTGCATGGCCTTGACCAGCAGATGCATGCCGATGCGTTGAGCGAATTCCGGCGGATCGCCGATGCCAATGCGCGCAAGAGCGCCGACTTCATGCAGCGCAACCGGCAGCAGCATGGCGTGGTGCAATTGCCTTCCGGCATCCAGTACGCCGTGATCACGAAGGGCAGCGGGACAGTCAACCCTGCAGTAAACAGCACGGTCGTGGTGAATTACCGCGGGATGCTGATCGATGGCACCGAATTCGACAGCACCTGGGCGCACGGTGCTCCGGTCAGCTTCACGGTGAACAAGGTCATCCGCGGCTGGCAGGACGTGATTCCGCGCATGCACGTCGGTGATCGCTGGAAGGTGGTGATTCCACCCCAGCTGGCTTACGGCGAACACGGTGCGTTACCGCGGATCGGCCCGAACGAGGCGCTGATATTCGAGATCGAGTTGCTCGATATCAAGCCTGATTCGGACCAGCCCTGACCAGCGCCAGTGGTAGCATGACCGGGCATGTCGAACGATTCGCGCCCTGTCGTCCCTCTTCCACTGACACCATGCATCGGCATCTGTCGACTGGATGGACGCGGCTATTGTGTCGGCTGCCAGCGCACGGGTGAGGAAATCGGCCGCTGGCTCACGCTGAGCGATGCCGAACGACTGCATGTCATGCAGGTGATCCTGCCCGCGCGCAAGCTGTCGTGATGGAGGCCCTGCTGGCTGCGCTGCGACCGCTGTCGGCACCGCCGACGGCGCCAGGCTGGAACCATGCGGACATGACCGAGTTGCTCGGCAGCACCTTGCGCCAGCCCGCTGCCGTGCTGCTCGGCTTGCGCGATGGCGTGCAGCCGCGGCTGATCCTCACCGTGCGTACCGATCACCTGCAGTCGCATGCCGGACAGGTGGCGTTTCCGGGTGGACGCAGCGATCCCGCCGATGCCGATGCACTGACCACCGCATTGCGCGAGAGCGAGGAAGAGATCGGCCTCGACCGCGCGCTGGTGACGCCGCTGGGATATCTGGATTGCTTCGAGACGGTCAGCGGCTACTGCGTGACGCCGGTAGTGGCGCGGATTGCCGCCGAAGCGCAGCTGTATCCGGCACCCGACGAGGTGGCCGAGCTATTCGAGGTGCCGCTGGCGTTCTTTCTGGAGCCGCAGAATCTTCGTCGCTACACGATGGAGTTCCGCGGGCATCAGCGGCCGATGGTCGAGTTCGTCCACGGCGGCCATCGCATCTGGGGTGCCACCGCCGCGATACTGTTCAATCTGCTGCAGAGGATGGGTTACGCATGAGCCTGCATACGACTCTCATTGACGTGGCGAGCCTCGCGGCGCTGTCGCCGCATGACGTGCTGATCGTCGATTGCCGATTCGATCTGGCCGATCCGGGCAAGGGTGGCCGCGATTATCTGGACGGCCATATTCCCGGCGCGGTGCATGCCAGCCTCGATCGCGATCTGTCCGACCTGTCGCGCCAAGCCGAAGGGCTGGGCCGGCATCCGCTGCCGCTGGAATCGGCGTTCAATACGCTGCTGTCGCGCTGGGGTTGGCGACACGGCATCCAGGTGGTCAGCTATGACGCGGCCGGTGGCGCGCTGGCCGCGGCGCGGCTGTGGTGGCTGCTGCGGCTGGCGGGCGTGCCGCAGGTTGCCGTGCTGGATGGCGGTTATGCCGCATGGCTTGCCGCAGGCTTGCCGGTCGAGAGCGGACAGCCGATCGCGCGGCCGGCGACTCGCGTGTCCTTGCGCTACGACGCCAGCCAGCTGGTGCTCGATCATGCGGCGCTGCTGCAAGGCAGCGCCGGCCAGTTGCTGGATGCGCGCGCCGCGCCGCGCTATCGCGGCGATGTCGAGCCACTGGATCGGGTCGGGGGCCATGTGCCCGGCGCATTGAACCGCCCGTTCGCCGACAACCTCGGCAGCGACGGCTGTTTCAAGCCGGCCGCACAGCTGCGCGAGGAGTTCTCGGCCGTGCTCGGCGCGACCGCGCCGGCGCAGGTCGTGCACATGTGCGGCTCCGGCGTCACCGCCTGCCACAACCTGCTGGCGATGGAACATGCCGGGATGCCGGGTTCGCGGCTCTACGCACCATCGTGGAGCGGCTGGGTCAGTGACCCGGCGCGGCCGGTGGCCAAGGGCTGATCCCGTTTCGCACGCGTCAGCCCTTGCTCTTGAGTCGGGCCACCAGTTGCTGCAGCACGGTCTGCGTCTGTGGATGAAAGAACGCCTCGACGAAATCATCCAGCGGCAACGCATCCGGATCGGCATAGGCGGCGGCGAGATCGGCGCGGGCCAGAGTGCGTGTGGCGAGCATCGCATGCGACGGCAGCGCCAGCAGTTCGCCCAGCCAGTGCAGCGCGCGCGTGGCGACCTGGTCGACCCCGGTGAGTTCGTCGACAAAGCCGCAGGCGAGCGCCTCATTCGCTTCGATCATGGCGCCGGAGACCAGCAGCCGCTCGGCGCGATACGTGCCGACCACGCGACGCAGCGCCACCTGGATCGCCTCCGGCACGATCAGTCCGACCTGCACTTCGTTCAGGCCGATCCGGTACGAGCCTTCGGCCATGACGCGGTAATCGCAGAACAGTGCCAGCACGGCGCCGCCGGCGGGACTGTGGCCGGTGATGGCCGCCACCAGCGGAATCGGCGCGCGGGCCAGCGTCGCGCACAGCGCGAAAAATTCACGCCAGTACTCGCGTACGCCGGCACGGTCGCAGGCAAGCAGGGCCGGCACATCGACGCCGGCAGAAAACAGCCCTTGCGCGCCGGACAGCACGATGCCGCGCACGCCGTTGCGCACGCTGTCGTCGATCGTCGTGCGCAGGGCACGCAGCAGCTCCAGATTCAGTGCGTTGACCGGTGGCCGGGCAAGCTTGATCTCGCAGATGGTGTCGTGAGTGGTCAGGTTGAGCATGGGAACTCTCCGGCTCGATGATTACGGTTGAGGACTTTCGTCGGCGGTCCAGCTGTAGCGCACCGCGTAGTCCAGCGTGGCCTTGCCACTGGCCGGCACGTCGATGCGGAACTCCAGCGTGTCCGGCGTCTGCAGGCTGGGTTTGCTGCTTGATGAGGTCACGCTCCACTGGCGCCAGCGGCTGGGATGTTCGCGCACGGTGACCGTGCGCGCGCTGTCGCTGGCGTTGCTGAGGCTGATGCGGAACGCTTCATCCAGCGTGCGGCCGGTCTTGTCCACGCTGAAGCTGGTGCGCGTGCGCTCGGCGCGCAGGTCGAACGCGGTGCCCAGCGTGATGGTCGCGTCGCTGCCCTTCGGGGTGTCGCTGATGCGGCCTTCGCCGATGAATTGCGGCGTGCCGTTCCTGTCGGCGGTCAGCACGCGCAGGTAGCCGGCAGGCAGGCTGTCGAACGCCTTCAGCTTCAGCGTGCTGACGATCGGGCCGGCGCCATCCTGATTGAGGTCGCGGCTCAACAACGGCTGTGGCGGCTGGAAGCTGTTGCCGGTGTCGAGCAGCGCGGTGCGCTCGCAATCCAGCGCGCGGGTGGCGTACAGCGGCACCTGACTCACGCTGCCGTCGGGCAGGTCGACGGCAGCGGGCAACGCGTAGCTGCGGTAGTCCGCCAGACTGGATTGCTGCGGCAGCTCGGCGCTCCCGGCCTTGGCGCTGAAGCTGCGCGCCATCGCCATCATCGGGCGGGGCGCCGACGCCTTGGCCATGTTCGGTTCACCGGCGATCAGTGTCAGCTGCGTGTCGTGCCAGTCGCGACCGCTGCGGTTGGCGATGCTCGCGCGCGATTCGAATTGCATGCGACAGGCAGCGCCCGGCTGCAGCGTAGCTACATAGGCGGCGCGCCAGCCCAGGCCGGAAGTGGGATAGCTGAGCACGGC
>DAIMGD010000045.1:0-12943 GCA_036724165.1 Rhodanobacter sp. | reverse complement strand
CCGGCTCGATCGTGCCACCAGCGGCGTGCTGCTGGTCGCACGCAGCAAGGACGTCGCCGCCGCGCTCGGCGAGCAGTTCATGGGGCGCTCGGTACGCAAGCAATATTTGGTGGTGGTACGCGGCTGGCCCGACCCGCTGGAAGGCGTGATCGACTACTCGCTGCCCGGCTCGCGCGAAACCGGCCCGCGCCGCGAGGCGCGCACCCAGTACCAGCGACTGGCCACGATCGAGGTGCCGATCGAACTCGGCCGCTATCCGCAGCAACGCTACGCCCTGGTGCTGACCGAACCGGAGAGCGGTCGCTTCCGGCAGATCCGCAAGCACCTGGCGCACATCCATCATCCGGTGATCGGCGACTGCCAGCACGGCCGCGGCGACCACAACCGGCTGTACAAGCAGCACTTCGGCTGTCACCGGATGCTGCTGCACGCATGGCGGCTGCGCTTTGCGCATCCACTCAGCGGCGCGTCGATGCAGATCGAGGCGCCGCTCGATCAGGAGTACACGGCGTTGCTCGAACGTTTCGGCTGGCCACGGCCGCCGTTCGACGATGACGCGCCCGCTTCCACCAGCCACCCGGCCGCCGGCTAAACTGCCGGCATGTTGATCGTCAGCCCCAGCATCACCCTGCCCGAGTCCGAACTGGTCGAGCGTTTTTTGCGCGCCGACGGTCCGGGCGGACAACATGTGAACCGCACCGAGAGTGCGGTCGAACTGCGTTTCGACGTGATCAACTCGCCCTCGCTGCCGGAGGAAATCCGCGCGCGACTGCTGGCACGACGCGACCGTCGTCTGACCAGCGATGGCGTGCTGGTGATCCAGGGCCGCCGCTTCCGCGATCAGGCGCGCAACCGCGACGACGTGCGCGAGCGCCTGGTCGAGATCATCCGCGGGGTGCTGGTCCCACCAAAAAAGCGCGTCGCCACCCGGCCGACGCGTGCCTCGAAGGAGCGCCGCCTGGTCGGCAAGCAGCAGCGCGGCAAGGTCAAGCAAAGCCGTTCGCGCAAACCGGATCTGGAATGAAAGGCTACCTGCCCACCCCCGCGCAATTGCCGCCACGCATGCCGCATCTGCGCGACGACTGGCGCCGCAGGAGCTGTCGTGCCGTGTTGCGCCTGTGCGGCTGGAGCCTGATCGGCGAATTTCCCGGGGTGCCCAGGGCGGTACTGATCGCCGCACCGCATTCCTCATGGTGGGATGGCGTCTGGGGGCTGCTATTGAAGGTGGGCATCGGTGCCGATGTGCATTTCATGGGCAAGCAGGAATTGTTTCGCTGGCCACTCGGCAGCCTGCTGCGCCGACTGGGCGGCATGCCGATCGACCGCGATGCCGCCAAGGGCGTGGTCGAGCAGATGATCGACCAGTTCCGCCAGGGCGACGCGCTGTGGCTGGGCATCGCGCCGGAAGGCACGCGCCAGCCGGTGGCGCGCTGGAAGAGCGGCTTCTGGCATATCGCGCACGATGCCGGCGTGCCGATCGTGACGGCCTACTTCAACTATCCGGACAAGACCATCGGGATTGGTCCGCTGTTTGAAACCAGTGACGACATGGAAGCGGATCTTGCCCGCCTGCACGCGTTCTACGCGCCGTTCAGGGGCAAGCACCGCAACGTCTGAGCCTCAGCGCTGCGAATGCCCCGACTCGTCGTAATCGCGGTGGGTCAGCAGCCCGGGCCGCACCAGATCGATGAAGGCGCGCGCCTCGGTGCTCAGAAACTTGCCCTTGCGCATCACCACCCCGTAGCTGCGCTGCGGGAAATACTGCTTCATGTTGCGCACGGCCAGACGGCCATGGTCGGCCTCGGTGATGCAGATGCCGGTGACGATCGAGATGCCCAGCCCCATCGCCACATATTCCTTGATCACGTCCCAGCCGCCCACCTCGATCGCGACGTGGTACGGCACCTGGCGCTGCTGGAATACCAGGTCGACCAGCCGGTACGTGGACAACCGCTGCGGTGGCAGGATCAACCCGAACGGTGACAAATCCTCCAGGGTGATCTTTTCCTTCCCTGCCAGCGGGTGATCCGGCGGCATGATCAGCATCGGGTCGTACTGTTGCAGCGGCGCCCAGGCGATGTCGTTCGGTACATCCAGCATCGAGCCGACCGCGAAGTCGGCGGCGTCGGCACGCAACATCGCCAGCCCATCCTTGCCGGTGACGTTTGCCAGCTGCAGCTGCACCGCCGGAAAGCGCTCGCGGTATTGGCGTACCAGCTCGGGCAGCAGGTACTGGATGGTCGAGGTACCCGCGGCGATGGTCAGCCGACCACCCTGCAGGCCTTTCACGCGGGACTGGAAGTCGCGATCCAGGGTTTCCCAACCCTCGACCAGCGGTCGCGCCAGTTCGTACAGCGCCTCGCCGGCATCGGTCAGATTGATGCGTCGGCGGCGGCGCTCGACCAGTCTCACCCCCAGTTCGCGCTCCAGTGCCTGCAACTGCAGGCTGATCGTCGGCTGCGACAGATACAGCGCCTCGGCGGCGCGGGTCAGCGTGCCCAGCTTCACCACGCTGACAAATGCGCGCAGCTGCTTGTGGCGGTTGCCCTTGTAGTAATAACGCCCGCCAGCCTGGCTCGCCGGTTCGTTGCCGGCAGGCTTTTTATCGGCGCTGCGACGCGCGCCACCCGGTTTGTTCAGCGACTTTTCCGACTTTTTCATGCCTGTATTTCAATGGTTTAGTAAACATATTGGCTATACTCATATTAATGATTGAAACATTTACTTTGTCAAATACATGATTGCAGCCTAGCTTCGGGCTCCCAAGCAAACGGAGCGAAGTCATGGCAGTACCCAAGGAGCGACTCGATGCCAGCGCCATCGAGATCCATGCCAGCCGCGCCGGCTACGAGCAGATCCTGTCCGCCGCGGCACTGGCTTTCCTGACCCGGCTGCACCACCGTTTCGAGCCAACCAGACAGTCATTGCTGCAGTCCCGCCGCGAGCGCCAGGCCGGCTATGACGCCGGCGCGCTGCCGGATTTCCGCGCCGACACCCGCGCCATCCGCGCATCCGACTGGCGCGTGGCGCCGATTCCGGCGGCACTGCAGGATCGTCGGGTCGAGATCACCGGCCCGGTCGAGCGCAAGATGATCATCAATGCGCTGAATTCCGGCGCGAAGGTGTTCATGGCCGACTTCGAGGATTCCTCGGCCCCCACCTTCGCGAATCAGCTCGACGGCCAGATCAACCTGCGCGATGCGGTGGCCGGCACGATCGGGTTCACCACGCCGGAAGGCAAGCACTACCGCGTCAATGACAACCCCGCCGTGCTGGTGGTGCGGCCACGCGGCTGGCACCTGATCGACAAGCATTTCAGCGTGGACGGCGCGCCGATGTCCGGCGCGCTGGTCGATTTCGGCCTGTTCGTGTTCCATAACGCCCGCGCATTGCATGGGCGCGATCACGGCCCGTACTTCTACCTGCCCAAGCTCGAGGCGATGGAAGAGGCTGCGCTATGGAACGAGGTGATGGCACTGGCCGAAACCGAACTGGATCTGCCGGCCGGCTGCATGAAGGCCACCGTGCTGATCGAGACGTTGCCGGCGGCATTCCAGATGCACGAGATCCTGCATGCGCTGCGCAGCCGCATCGTCGGCCTGAACTGCGGCCGCTGGGATTACATTTTTTCGTACCTGAAAACCCTGCGCGGCCATCGCGAACGGTTGTTGCCGGAACGTGGCCAGGTGCTGATGACCGTGCCGTTCCTGCAGGCATATTCCGAACTGCTGATCCAGACTTGCCACCGACGCGGCGCGTTTGCGATGGGCGGCATGGCGGCGCAGATACCGATCAAGGGCGACGACCTCGCGAACGAGGCCGCGCTGAGCAAGGTGCGCGCCGACAAGCTGCGCGAAGTGCTGGCCGGGCACGATGGCACCTGGGTGGCGCATCCGGCACTGGTGCCGGTGGCGCAGCAGATCTTCGACCAGTACATGCCATCGCCGAACCAGCTCGATGCGATGCGCGCGGATGTGCAGGTGACGCGCGAGCAACTGCTCGCCGCGCCGAACGGCACGATCAGCCGCGCCGGTTTCGACAACAACGTCGAGGTGTGCCTGCGCTATACCGCGGCGTGGCTGGACGGCCTCGGCTGCGTGCCGATCCATCACCTGATGGAAGACGCGGCCACCGCCGAGATCGCCCGCGCGCAGCTATGGCAATGGCTGCATCACGGCGGACTCGAGTTTCCCGATCACGCGCCGATCGACTTCGCCCTGTTCGATCAGGCGTTGGCCGCGCATACCCACCGCCTGCGCGATAGCGATGTACCCGGCGCGGCACGCGTCGATGCGGCCGCGGCGCTGCTGTCGGCATTGACGCATGCCGACCAGCTCGGCGATTTCCTCACCCTGCCCGCCTACGACCAGCTCGCCTGAGCGCACCCCACCTTGTCATTGCGAGATCCGGAGCTTTCCATGAAGAACACCCTGCCCACCGCCGAACAGATCACCCTGGACTGGAAGAACAATGCCCGCTGGGCCGGCATCCAGCGCAATTACACCGCTGACGATGTGGTGCGCCTGCGCGGCACGATCGGCGTCGAGCATTCGCTCGCCCGCCGCGGCGCCGAGCGGTTGTGGAAATCGCTGCACAAGGAAGACTTCGTCAACGCGCTCGGCGCGCTGACCGGCAACCAGGCGATGCAGCAGGTCAAGGCCGGCCTGCAGGCGATCTACCTCAGCGGCTGGCAGGTCGCCGCCGACGCCAATGTGGCCGGTGAAATGTATCCGGACCAGTCGCTGTATCCGGCCAACTCGGTGCCGCTGGTGGTCAAGCGAATCAACAACACCTTGCTGCGCGCCGACCAGCTGAACCATGCCGAAGGCTCCGACGACATCGACTGGCTGGTGCCGATCGTGGCCGACGCCGAGGCCGGCTTCGGCGGTGTGCTGAACGCGTTCGAACTGATGAAGGCGATGATCGAAGCTGGCGCCGCCGGTGTGCACTTCGAGGACCAGCTGGCCTCGGTGAAGAAGTGCGGCCACATGGGCGGCAAGGTGCTGGTGCCGACCCGCGAGGCGATCGACAAGCTGAACGCCGCGCGCCTTGCCGCCGATGTCGCCGGTGTGCCGACCCTGCTGGTCGCACGCACCGATGCCGATGCCGCCGATCTGCTGACCTCGGACATCGACGACAACGACAAGCCGTTCATCACCGGCGAACGCACCGTCGAGGGCTTCTACCGCGTGCGGCCGGGCCTGGACCAGGCGATCAGCCGTGGCCTCGCCTACGCGCCGTATGCCGACCTGATCTGGTGCGAGACCAGCAAGCCGAACCTGGAGGACGCGCGCAAGTTTGCCGAGGCAATCCATGCGAAGTTCCCGTGCAAGCTGCTCGCCTACAACTGCTCGCCCAGCTTCAACTGGAAGAAGAATCTGGACGACGCCACCATCGCCAAGTTTCAGAAGGAGCTGGGTGCGATGGGCTACAAGTTCCAGTTCATCACGCTGGCCGGCTTCCACAGCCTCAACTACGGCATGTTCGATCTGGCGCACGGTTATGCACGCCGCCAGATGAGCGCGTTCGTCGAACTGCAGGAAAAGGAGTTCGCCGCCGCCGAGCGCGGCTTCACCGCGGTGAAGCATCAGCGTGAGGTCGGTACCGGCTACTTCGACGCGGTGACCCAGGCGATCCAGCAGGGTCAGTCCTCGACCACCGCACTGACTGGCTCGACCGAGGAAGCCCAGTTCGCCCCGCGCCACGCGCTGGGTTGATACGGCACGCCCTGCGTGCAGGGCAAGCGTCAACCGGGAGCGGGCGCAGTCGCGCTCGCTTCCGCTGCCGGCGGCACCAACGCGATGATGGTCCAGCCCGCTCGCGGCTCCAGCTCGCGCTTGGCCGAGGCCACCCGCAACGTACCCTTTTCCTCGACCCCGAACATCAGCACGATGTTCGAGCCGTACTGCTCGATGAATTGCGGCCAGTCGAAGGTGACACTGAGCCGGGTCAGCTTGATCCGCCAGCCTTGCCTGAGCATTTCGGCAAAGCGGCCGTGGGTCATCTCTTCGTCGAACAACGGCGGCGCCAGCAGGTTGCCGGACAAGGCCATGCGGTCGGTGTTTTCCTGCGGGGTCAGATTGCGCAACCGATACACACGATTGCGGCCGAACTCCTGCCGGTAGTGCACGCAGGCCAGCGAATTGCGCTCGCGGTGGGTGGATACCGCCAGCAACCGGCCAATGCCGGTGAGATCGAGATGCCGCTCCGCATGCGGCGAGGCCGGATTGCCGAAGAACGTGGCCAGACCGTCCATGCGTGCCTGACGGATGCCATTCCAGTCGTCATCGGCCAGCACCACATGGAAACCCGCCTCGCCCAATACCTTGCCGATCGCCCGGGCGACTTCATCGGAACCAAAGATCAGCAGGCCGCGCGGCTCCGGCTCGGCCACCTTCAGCCATAGCGCCAGCGGTCGCGCGGTGGCGCTTTGCAGGATCACCGTACCGATGATCAGGGTGAACACCAGCGGCACCAGCGCGCCGGCGCCGGCAACCCCCAGCGCATCCAGGCGCAGCGCAAACAGCGCCGATACCGAAGCTGCCACGATGCCGCGTGGCGCCACCCAGCCGATCAAGGCCCGCTCGCGCCAGCTGAGTCCGCTGCCGATGCTGGCAAGCGCCACGCTGATCGGCCGTACCACCAGCTGCGCGATCACGAACAACGCGATGCCCGCGCCCAGCATGCCGTGCGGCAGCGGCCATTGCAGGCGCGCCGCCAGCAGGATGAACAGTAGCGACACCAGCACGGTCGTCAGGCTTTCCTTGAAATCCATGATGTCGTCGATGTGCACGCCGCGCATGTTGCCCAGCGCGATGCCCATGATGGTCACCGCCAGCAGCCCCGATTCGTGGGTCAGCGCATTGGAGACACTGAAAGCGAGCAGCACCGCAGCCAGCACGGCGTAGTTCTGCAGGTATTCGGGAATCAGTTGCCGGCGCAGCAGGAACCCGGTCAGGAATGCGCTCAGCGCGCCGGTCACCGCACCGCAAGCGATCGTGGCGATGAAGATGCCGATGGTATGGCCCTCCTGCCGCGACACGATCGCCTCGAAGATCAGCACCGCGAACAGCGCGCCAAGCGGGTCGATCACGATGCCTTCCCAGCGCAGCGTGTTGGCGATGCGCGCGTTCGGCCGCAGCGTGCGCAACATCGGTGCGATCACCGTCGGCCCGGTCACGCAGGCCAGCGCGCCGAACAGCAACGCGATCGACCAGCTCAGTCCGGCCACGATATGGGCGGCCAACGCCAGCAGCAGCAGCGCCGTCACCGCGCCATAACTGACCAGCCCGCGCACCGCATGGCCGATCCCCGGCAATTCGTGGAAGCGCAGGGTCAGGCTGCCCTCGAACAGAATCAGTGCCACCGCCAGCGACACCATCGGAAACAGCAGCGGACCGAGCAGCTTGTCCGGATCGAGCACCCCGCTGACCGGTCCCAGCACGATCCCGGCCAGCAGCAGGAACAGGATCGCCGGCAGCTTCACCCGCCACGCCAGCCATTGCGCCAGAAAGCCGATCGTCAGCATGCCGGCGAGCATCAGGCCGAGCTCGATAGTCATCGCAGTCCTTGGATAAACCCAGGCTGCCATCGGAGCATGCGCCGGCAGGCACGTCCAGCCACCGGCAAAGGTGAGTGCCGACTCGAACGGCTACAGGCGTCGGTACTGCAGCGCTTCGGCCAGATGCGTGCGCTCCAGCAGGGCCGCGCCGCCATCCAGATCGGCGATCGTGCGGGCGACCCGCAGTACGCGGTGGTAGGCGCGCGCGGACAGTCCGAGTCGCTCCAGCGCACTTTCGAACCAGCGCCGCTCGGCCGGCCCCAGCGCGCAGTCACGCTCCAGCTCGCGGATGCTGATCTCGGCATTGGGACGGCCGGCGCGCATCAGTGACTGCCGCCGCGCCTTGAGCACGCGCTCGCGTACGGTGACGGAATCCTCGTCACGCACGCCACGCGGTATACCGAGGTCGGCCAAAGGCACCGGCGGCACCTGCACGCACAGATCGATGCGGTCCAGCAGCGGCCCGGAAATACGCGAACGGTAGCGCTGGATCTGATCCGGCGTGCAATGGCAGCGGGGGTCGCCGGTGTAGCCGCAGGGGCAGGGATTCATCGCCGCGACCAGCTGGAACTGGGCCGGAAAGGTGGTCTGCCGCGCGGCCCGCGAAATCACGATATGGCCGGACTCCATCGGTTCGCGCAGCACTTCCAGCACGTGCCGGCTGAACTCCGGCAACTCGTCCAGAAACAGCACGCCGTTGTGCGCGAGCGAAATTTCGCCTGGCCGCGGAAATGAGCCGCCGCCGACCAGGGCCACCGCCGAGGCAGTGTGGTGCGGGGCGCGGAATGGCCGCCGCCGCCATTGTGCGAGATCGGTATGCTGCCCAACCACCGACTGCACTGCGCAGGTTTCCAGCGCTTCGGATTCGGACAACGGTGGCAGGATGCCAGGCAGGCGTTCGGCCAGCATGGTCTTGCCGGTACCCGGCGGACCCATCAG
Source organism: Rhodanobacter sp. (assembly GCA_036724165.1). Classification (GTDB taxonomy): domain Bacteria; phylum Pseudomonadota; class Gammaproteobacteria; order Xanthomonadales; family Rhodanobacteraceae; genus Rhodanobacter. Next base: position 4,443 of record DAIMGD010000045.1, on the reverse strand, counting down.
CAGCAGATGATGTCCGCCGACGGCGGTGATCTCCAGCGCGCGCCGTGCCTGCGGCTGGCCGCGTACGTCGAGCAGATCCGGGCCATCGTAGGCGCCGCCATCGCTGGGAATACCGATCGGCATCGACAGCTCGTGCGCCCCGCGCAGCCAGCCACAGACCTCGGCCAGCGTGTCGGCGACCCGCACATCCACATCCGGCACCAGTGCCGCCTCGGCCGCATTCTCGCGCGGCACCACCACCCGGCGGCCACGTGCCCTGGCGCGCAACAGCGCCGGCAGCACGCCGGAGACACTGCGCAGCGCGCCGGTCAGCGCCAGCTCGCCGAGGAACTCGCAGTCGTCCAGTTTTTCGCGCGGCACCTGGCCGCTGGCGGCGAGAATGCCCAGCGCAATCGCCAGATCGAAACGACCGCCATCCTTGGGCAGTTCGGCCGGCGCCAGATTCACCGTGACCCGGCGATTGGGATATTCGAAGGCGGTGTTCTGGATCGCCACGCGTACGCGATCGCGCGCCTCGCGCACCGCCGCCTCGGGCAGGCCGACGATATTCGTGCAGGGCAAGCCACCGGAAAGGTGTACCTCGACCATCACTTGGGGTGCGGCGATTCCCTCCTGGGCGCGGCTGAGGGTGACGGCAAGGCTCATGCGGACGAAGCCCGCTGAGGCACGCTACGGTCGCTGATATGCAAAGACATCGAGCGGCTCCATCGACGCGCTGGAAAAAATAACCGCCCCCGATCGTTCTCGGGGTGAGGGTGACGGATCGGGGGCGGCTCCCGGGAGGTTGGTTGTTGCCAGGAACCTGGGCGGCAGAAAACAAGCGCGCGAGGCAGAGCGATCTTGAGTCAGGTTTTCCCGCTCGTTTGAGGCGAATAGCCGTAGCCATTCAACGAAATGGTGCGGAAAAATCTGGCCAAAAGCACGCAGCCGCAGCTGTTGGGTTTCTGCCGTCCAGGCTCCTAGCCCCCGCGGGCAGCTACGGCGGCCTCAAGTTCGGCCACGCGTCGCTCCAATTCGTCGACCTTGGCGCGGGTACGCGCCAGCACCTGTGTCTGGACTTCGAATTCTTCGCGGGTGACCAGATCGAGGCGGCGCAATCCCTGCGCCAGAACATCCTGGAAGTTGGCTCGCAAATCCTGCTGCGCCTGTGCCAGTCCTGGCGGTACCAACGACACAAGTCGCAGGGCAATCTGATCGATATCCTGCCTATCCATCATGGACAGCGCCTCGAGCTCGTCGAGGTGAATACTAGGTCAATGGAAATCGTGGGCGCCATCGGGATGCTCCGTCAAAAACTGTAGGGATTGTCCTACACGAGCCTTCATCAGGCGACAACACTGCTCCGCGCAGGCAGAATACGGTTCCGCATCGCCTGTCTCGCGTCGATGCCTGTCGACTCCAAGGAAAACCCATGAAGCTGGTCGTTGCCATCATCAAGCCATTCAAACTGGACGATGTGCGCGAAGCGCTGGCCGAGGTTGGCGTGCAGGGCGTGACGGTCACCGAGGTGAAGGGCTTTGGCCGCCAGAAGGGTCACACCGAACTGTATCGCGGCGCCGAGTATGTGGTCGATTTCCTACCCAAGATCAAGCTGGAAGTGGCGATCGCAGACGACCAGCTGGAGCGCGTGCTGGAGGCGATCCAGCATTCCGCCCGCACCGGCAAGATCGGCGACGGCAAGATCTTCGTCAGCACGCTGGAACAGGTAATCCGCATCCGCACCGGCGAGCTGGATCACGACGCACTCTGACGCCGGGGCCCGCCCACCGCCTTCAGTCCGGCGAGGCGGCAGCCAGACCAAGCTCTTCGACCATGGCGTTGCGCATCAGGTATTTCTGCACCTTGCCGGTCACCGTCATCGGAAACGCGTCGACGAAGCGCACGTAATGCGGCACCTTGTAGTAGGCCAGATGGTGCCGGCAGTAATCCTGGATCTCCGCCACGCTCGCGCTGCCGTGCTCGCGCAGACGCAGCCACGCACACACCTGCTCACCGAGCTTCGCATCGGGCACGCCGAATACCTGCACCTCCAGCACCTTCGGATGGCCGTACAGAAACTCCTCGATCTCGCGCGGGTAGACGTTCTCGCCGCCACGAATGATCATGTCCTTCAGACGGCCGACGATGCTGCAGTAACCGTCCGCATCGAGCACGGCGAGATCGCCGGTGTGCATCCAGCCAGCCGCGTCGACCACCTCGCGCGTGCGCGCCTCGTCGCCCCAGTAGCCGAGCATCACCGAATAGCCGCGGGTGCACAGCTCGCCGGGCCTGCCGCGCGTCACGGTCCGCCCCTGCCCGTCGACCAGCTTCACCTCGATGTGCGGATGGATCCGCCCGACACTGTCGACCCGCCGCTCCAGCGGATCGTCCGGCACGGTCTGGAAGCTCACCGGGCTGGTCTCGGTCATGCCATAGGCGATGGTGACTTCGGCCATGTGCATCTCGCCGACCACCCGCCGCATCACCTCGATCGGGCACGGCGAGCCGGCCATGATGCCGGTACGCAGACTGCTCAGGTCGAAGCGATGGAATTCCGGATGCTCCAGCTCGGCGATGAACATGGTCGGCACGCCGTGCAGGCCGGTGCAGCGCTCGGCTTCCACGGTTTCCAGCGTGGCCAGCGCATCGAAACCCTCGCCCGGTATCACCATGCAGGCACCATGGGTCACGCAGGCGAGATTGCCCAGCACCATGCCAAAGCAGTGGTAGAACGGCACCGGGATGCACAGCCGATCCTGCGCGGTGAGGCGCATCGCCTCGCCGATGAAGTAACCGTTGTTGATGATGTTGTGGTGGGTCAGCGTGGCGCCCTTGGGCGTGCCGGTGGTCCCGGAGGTGAACTGGATGTTGACCGCGTCGTCGAAGCCCAGTTCGCGTTCCACTTCATGCAATCGCGCGATCGCCGTTGCATCGCCGGCGGCCAGCAACTGCGGCCACGCGTGCGTGCCCGCCGCCGCGACCTCGTCGAGCAGGATCACCTCGCGCAACCCGGGCAGGCGCGCCGCGCGCAAGGCGCCGGCCGTGGCGACGGCCAGTTCGGGCGCCAGCTCGCCCAGCATGTCCAGGTAACGCGAGGTCTTGAAGCGCGTCGGCAGCACCAGCGCGCGGCAGTCCACCAGGTTGAGCGCGAGCTCCAGTTCGTGCGCGCGATACGCCGGATTGATATTGACCAGCACCAGTCCCGCCTTCGGCGCGGCAAACTGCAGGATCACCCATTCGGCCCGATTCGGTGCCCAGATGCCGATGCGGTCGCCGCGCCGCAGGCCCAGCCCGAGCAGGCCGGCGGCGGCGCGCTCCACCTCGGCATGGAATTCCCGGTAGTTCATCCGAACGCCCTGGCTGCGCACCACCAGCGCCGGCTGCTCCGGATAGGTGGCTGCCATGCGATCCAGCAGTGAACCCACGGTATCGCCCAGCAGCGGCTTGATGCTGACGCCGTGGACATAGCTCGGCACGGCTTCCATCGACGGACTCCCGCATGCAATCACTGAAGAATAGCCGCTGCCGCGCTCCCGAGGGCGCCGCGTCCGCTCGCTCTACCGTCTTCGCGCCGGCAACTCTTTTCGACCTCCCGCGAAGCCCCGCCACACTTGGCGGCAAGCCACTTGTCCCGCCACTTGTCCACAACTTATTGGGTTGACCGTATCCAGGACACCCGATATGTTGTGTCCGTCGGTGCCCGTCCAGACGCGATCGTCGGTCGGGCTTAAAAGGGAATCCGGTGTAACTCCGGAACTGCCCCGCAGCGGTAAAGCGGAAACGAACGTCACCACATGCACTGGTCGTCAACGACTGGGAAGCGGGGACAAGTAGGCGGATCGCAAGATCCCTGTCCGCAAGTCCGAAGACCTGCCGGCACATCGGGGCGAACGTGCCCCGGTGCGTGGTGACGGCTTCCGCGGGGAAGCACGTCGCGGAATGGTCGCCGCTGGGCGACTGTCCTGTGACTTTCCCGCGGCGTCGTCACTTCAGGCCCTGCGCGCGGGAGCAGGCGTTTGATTTCCATGCCCGGAGCCACCGCCATGCAACCCCTCGATAACGCTGCCCGTGAGCGCGACGCCGCCGCGCCTGCCTTGCCCGAAAGCACTTTCACCCTGACCCCGCCGCACAATCCCGGCCAGATGCGCGTGACCAAGCGCAACGGCGGCCAGGAGATCGTCGACGTCAACAAGATCGTGCGCGCGGTGACCCGCAGCGGCGCCGGCCTGCACGGCGTCGATCCACTGCGCGTCGCCCTGAAAACCATCGGTGGTCTGTACGACGGCGCCACCACGCAGGAGCTCGATCAGCTGTCGATCCGCACTGCCGCCGCGCTGACCGCCGAGGAGCCCGAATACGGCCAGCTCGCCGCGCGCCTGCTCGGCGCCTACATCGACAAGGAAGTCAGCGGGCAGGAAATCCAGAGCTACTCGCAATCGATCGTGCACGGTGCCGGACTGGGCA
>DAIMGD010000044.1:7647-13252 GCA_036724165.1 Rhodanobacter sp. | reverse complement strand
TTGCAGCACAGGTCGAGCACGCGGCGGCCCCTGGCCAGTTCGGCGAAACGCTGGCGGTTGTCGCGCTGGTCGGCGAAAAAGCCGGTCTTGTGGCCGGAGCCGGGCGCCGCCTGGAAGCGCAGGCCGTGTTCGCGCACCTCGACCGCAGCGGGCGCATCCGGGCTGCGAACGTCGAACGATTCCTGCCGCTGCACGTGGCTTTCGGCGAACCAGTACAGTCGCGCACCGGGAAAATGGGCAAGCAGCGCGGCATGCACCGCTTCGCGCAGACGCCACATGCCGGCGGCGAAATATTCGACGACCAGGATGTCGGCGTAACGGTCGACGATCAGTCCCGAGAGATCGTCGCCTTCGCTGTGCACCACGCGCCACGCATCGCTGGTCTGGTCCAGTTGCAGCCATTCGCGCCGCAGCGCCACCGCCCGCGCGATGCGCGCGGCGATCCAGTCGGCATCGATCGCGGCGGCGGGATCGTTCGTCAGCAAGCGCAGCGCGATGCGCGCATGGCCGTTCCAGAAACCGCGACCGACGAAACGGTCCTTGGCATCGTGGATGTCGACCACGCTGCCGGGCGGCAATTTCGTCTCCGGCTTGTGCAGCTGCGCCGACCACACCCACGGATGGCCGGGAGCGCGGTCGGATTTCAGACGGATGATGGGCAGGGCGGGTGCCGGTGACAGCTGGTCGGTTGAGTTCATCCGCGCATGATAGCGTGCGCGCCCCGCTTCACCGGGGTGCCGGCGCGTTCAGCGCACGCTTCAGTCGGCCTGCATCACCGCCAGCTCGTTGCCGTGCGGGTCGCGGAACTGGAAGCGACGTCCGCCGGGGAACGCGAAGATCGGGCGCGCGATCTCCGCACCGGCCGCGCTGACGGCCGCCAGGGCGGCCTCGAGATCAGCTACCGCGATCACCGGCAGCGGTGCGCGAGTGGCCTCGGCCGGGTCGCCCTGCAGGCCGATGTCGACATCGCCGGTCATGGTGCAGGCGTAGGTGGGGCCGAATCCGGTGAGCTCCCAGCCGAAGGCGCGGGTATAGAACGCCTTCGCCGCGCTGATATCGCTGGCCGGCAGTTCGATGAAATTGGGGCGTGCCATGGTCTGCCTCGCTTGTGTGGGTGAACGGATGGGATGCGGCTCAGCGCAGTTTCAACAGCAGCCATGACAGCAGCGCCAGCAGGTTGATGCCGAAGCGCGATGCCGCCGGCCCGGCGAGCGCCAAGCCGAAGCCCTGCGTGCCGAAGCTCCAGTCCAGCCACGGCCGTGCCAGGTGCAGGGTGGTGTAGATGTTGAGGTAGGCGCCGCAATGCAGCGCATAACTGAACACCGGCGTGGCGATCAGCGGCAGCTGCAGCAACTGCGCCCAGCCGGACATGCGCACGCCGCGTTCGCTGCCGTCGACCAGTTGCACGCCCGCGGCCAGCACGAAGCCGAACAGCGCCAGGCCGATCAGCGCGAGCAGGCTGTCGTGCGTCGAGCCCAGCGGCAGCAGCCGGCGCAGCATCGCGCCCACGCCATACAGGCCGCCGGCGATTTCAAGGATGCCGATCAGGCGGAAGAGGATGGTGCGCATGCAGGACTCCGGAACAGGGGTGGTGATGGGATGAGTGTGGGAGCGACTTCAGTCGCGATGCGGCCTCACCTCGGGCTGCATCAAAGCAGGAGCATCGCGACTGAAGTCGCTCCCACGGAACAGCAAGGTTATGCGAGTTCGTCGGCCAGCTCGTGCAGGTCGGCGAGGTGCTGTTCCCACCAGCGCGACTCGGCGGCGAACGGGAACGCGGCGGGGAACGCCGGATCATGCCAGCGTGCGGCGATCCAGCCGGCGTAGTGCAGCTGGCGCATCGCGCGCAGGGCCGGGATCAGCAGCAACTCGCCGTCGTCGAAATCGCGAAACTGCCGATAGCCTTCGAGCACGGCCTTCATCGCACGCTCGTCGTTGGCGAGCATCCACAGGTCCTGCACCGCCGGGCCGGTACGCGCATCGTCGAAGTCGACGAAGTGCGGACCGGCGTCGGTCCACAACACATTGCCCGGATGGCAGTCGCCATGCAGGCGCAGTTGCCGTACCGGGCCGATCGCTTGCATGCGTGCGGCGATGGCGGCATCGAGCCGAGTCGCCGCCGCACGGTAATTCGTCTGCAGCGAGGTCGGCAGCAGTGACGAGTCGAGCACGGACTGCATCGGCTGCTGCACCATCGCGTCGCGATCGAGCCGGCCGCGATGGACGAAAGGCGCGCGTGCGCCGACCACGTGCATGCGCGCGATCAGGCGCCCCAGCCACTGCAGTTGATCGAGTGCTTCCAGTTCCGGCGCGCGGCCGCCGCGGCGTGGCGTCAGTGCATAGCGGAAGCCGCCGTGCCGCTGCATCGTATGACCATCGAACGCGAGCGCTGCAACCACCGGCAGTTCGGCATCGGCCAGTTCCTGCGCGAACGTATGTTCCTCGACGATCGCGGCGTCGCTCCAGCGACCGGGCCGATAGAACTTCACGATCACCGGCGAAGTCGGCTCCAATCCAGCTTGTTCCAGCCCGACCTGCCACACGCGGTTCTCGTAACTGTTCAGCGCGAGCAGGCGGCCATCCGGCCACAGTCCGCAAGCGCTGACGGCGTCGAGCACCAGGTCGGGAGTGAGGCTGGCGTAGGGCGCGTCCGCCGTCATGAAATGGTGCGCTCTTTGCGTTCGCCTCCTCCCCCCATCGGGGAGAGGATTGAGGAGAGGGGCGGTTGCTCGCGGGAAAGCACGATCAACGCAGTCCCACGGTACGCGCGGCAATCACCGCCATGGTGATGCGCGAGATGCAGACCAGCGCGCCTTCCTCGTTCTCGATGCGGATTTCCCACACCTGGGTGGTGCGACCGATATGCAGCATGCGCGCGGTGCCGGTGACGGTGCCGCTGCGCGCACCGCGGATGTGGTTGGCGTTGATGTCGAGGCCGACCGCCAGTTCCTTCTCCGGATCGAGCGTGAGCATGGCCGCGGTGCTGCCCAGCGTCTCGGCCAGCACCACCGAGGCGCCGCCGTGCAGCAGGCCGTACGGCTGGTGCGTGCGATGGTCGACCGGCATGGTGCCTTGCAGCCAGTCGTCGCCGATCGCGCTGATGCGGATGCCGAGCGTCTCCATCATGGTGTTGGCGCTCCACCCGTTGATGCGGGCGAGGTCGGGGGACTGTTTCCAGAGGCTCATCGTTGATTCCTGTGTGGCGAGCCCGCATTGTTGTCCGCTGCGATCACAACGACAATGCACCTGGTGTTCAACGTCACTCTCAAAACCTCGGAGCGCCAGTTCTCGGTCGCCGCCGGCGAGACCGTGCTGGAAGCGGCGCAGCGGGCGGGTGTGGCCTTGCCGTACTCGTGCCGCGCCGGTGTCTGCGGCAGCTGCAAGGCGACCTTGCTGCAGGGGCATTGCGAGTATCCGCGCAATCCGCCGCTGGCGCTGAGTGCCGGCGCACTGGCACATCACGCGGTGCTGCTATGCCAGGCGGTGCCGACCAGCGACCTGTTGCTGGAGGCACGCGAGGTGACGTCGGTCGAGGACATCGCGCGGCGTCAGCTCGGCATGGTGGTGACCGAAAAGTGGCAGCTGGCCTCGGACGTGATCGGCCTGCGCCTGCTGCCGGCGCACGGCGAGCGCCGGCTCAACCGGCTGCCCGGCCAGTATGTGGACGTATTGCTGGAGGACGGCAGGCGCCGGCCGTTCTCGATTGCCAACGGTCCGCAGGCCGACGGCATGATCGAGCTGCATGTGCGGCACGTGGCGGGCGGCGGTTTCACCTCGTGGGTCAACGACACACTGAGGGTGGGCGATCACCTGCGCATCGAGGGACCGCTGGGCACCTTCGTGCCGCGCGAGGATTCCGAGCGGCCGATGCTGTTCATGGCCGGCGGTACCGGCTTCGCGCCGGTCAAGGCGATCGTCGAGCACTTCATCGCGCTGGGCACGCGTCGGCCAATGCAGGTGTACTGGGGCGCGCGCACGGCGGCGGATCTGTATCTGCGTCCGCTGGCCGAGCACTGGGCGCGCGAGGTACCGAACCTGCAGTTCCACGCGGTGGTGTCCGATCCGGAACAGGCTGCGGGTCTGCGCACGGGACTGGTGCACGAGGCGCTGCTGGCCGACCAGCCCGACCTGTCCGGCCACGACCTGTACATGAGCGGGCCACCGGCGATGATCGATGCGGGCCACCAGCGGTTTCTCGATGCCGGTCTGCCGGAGTCGCAGTTGTATTACGACTCGTTCGAGTACGCGCCGGACGTGCTGGCGCAGATCATTGCGGGTCGTGCGGGAATCCACGATCTTTGATTCCGCTTTTCTTGTGGGAGCGGCTTCAGCCGCGATGGTTCCTTGCGGTGTCTGAAAAGCATCGCGGCTGAAGCCGCTCCCACAGACGCGTATCTATTTGTTGCCTTTGGCAACCGGCAGCTGCGCCGCCTGCCACGCCAGCACGCCGCCACCGAGCGTGTGCACCTTGCCGAAGCCGGCCTTGACCAGTCGCTGCGCGGCCTTGATCGAGTTGCCGCGGCCATCCTTGTCCATCACCACCACCGGCAATTCCTTCGCCTTGGCCAGATCCTTCTGCTCGGGATCGAACTGGCTCATCGCCACGTGCTTCGCGCCAGGCACGTGCATCTTCTCGAATTCCGCGATCGACGACAGATCGATCAGCAGCGGATTTTCGCGGTTGATCAGCATGGTCAGTCCGGCCGGGGTCAGCTCCCTGGTCTTGCTGAACAGCTCGGCGATCTGCATGGCGACCAGCGCCAGCAGCAGCACCGCGAACAGGGCCGCGAGGGCCACATGGTTGCCGAGAAATTCGGGCAGCTTGTGCAGGACATCGTTCATCGTCATTCCACAGGCGCGATAATCACGCCGATCCGGGTAAACCGGCGATTATACGGGCTGCAGCGAAGTTCAGTTCCGGGTGATGTCCGGCAAGCCGCTGGTCAGCCACCAGTGCTTGGTCTTCTGGTCGAAATGCCAGGTCTGGTGGTCGACGATGCTGCGTTCGACCTGGGTGTGCACATTGATCACGCTGATCTGTACCGTCTGCTGCACCTCGAAGTCGCCGACCGGCACCGGTCCGGTGCCATCGTCGTATTCGCTCACCCGCAGCTGCTGGAAGCGCGCCAGGTCCAGCTTGCTCAGCGGGTGCGCGGCGCGGACCTTCGGTTCGATGAACTGCGCCGCGCTCTGGAAGTCGCCCCAGCGCAGCGTGCTGCCGTAGGCCGCAAGGGTGGTGGTCAGCGAGTCGCTGCGCTGCTGGCTGGCGCATCCGGCCAGCAACAGCAGGGACGACGCGGCAAGGGTGCTCAGGATACGGCGCATGGGTGGCTCCCCGTTGGATACCTGCCCATTCTGCCTCAATCGGGCGACCTCGGCTCAGTCGCGCCGCTTCGCCACGAAACGGGCACTCAGGGTGGCTGCCGGCTTGCCATCCTCGCCGGGCACCACGCAGGCGACCTCGATGCGCGCCCTGCCGCGGCTGCTGAGGGTGTTGAAGAAGGTCGCCCAGTCGGCATGCGCGGCCAGCCGCGACTCGCTGCGAAAGTCCTGCCACAGCGGCGCCAGGTAGCGCACGCTGGATTCGGCCACGAACACATCGCAG
>DAIMGD010000044.1:0-7637 GCA_036724165.1 Rhodanobacter sp. | reverse complement strand
GCCCTGCCGGCGCAGCGCCAGCTCCACCAGCGCCCAGCCACTCAGCGTCATCAGGCTGACCAGGCTACCGCCGAAGGCGCAGCCCTTGTCGTTGACGTTCGGTGCCAGCGGTGCGAGCAGGCTGAGCATGTCGTCTTCGCAGGCGCCCAATTGCAGATCCATCGTGTGGGCCAGCGGAATTTCAGCGCGGATGAACTGGACCAGCTGCTGCGCCTGCGAAAGTGTGTCGGTGGTGGTCACGTTGATCGATGATCCTTGGGGAAGGGAACGCCCAGTGTAGGTCGGCCGCTACACTGGTGGCCATGTCGGCAAGCGGATGTGATGCGCAGGTGCAGCGACCATCGCCAGGGAACAACCAAGATCTGCATGGCCGGGTCGTGGTGATCACGCGCCCGGCCGGCACCGCGGCGGTGCTGGCGCGGCGCGTGCGGGCGGCGGGCGGCGTGCCGTTGCTGCTGCCGGGACTGGCCTTGCGCGGGATGGACGATCCGCTCGCCGCACAAGCCGGTCTGCAATCGGTGCTGGCCGATGATCTGCTGATCTTCAGCAGTCCCGCCGCCGTGCGTTTCGCCGCCGCGCTGGCGCCGCTGCAGACAGCGGCCACGGTGCTGGCGGTGGGCCAGGGCACCGCACGCGCGTTGCGCCGGCATGGCGTCCACACGCCACTGGTTCCGGCGCGACAGGACAGCGAAGGCCTGCTCGATCACCCGGCCTTGCATGACCTGCATGGTCGCCGCGTGGCCCTGATCGGCGCACCCGGCGGGCGCGGGGTGTTGCGCGAGCAGCTCGCCGCGCGTGGCGCGCAATGGCGCGAGCTGCATGTGTATCGACGCGTTGCGGCGCGGCTGGATCGTCGGCATGTCGATGCGCTGCTGGCGTTGCCGTCGTCCGCGCGGGTGCTGCTGTCCAGCGCCGAGGCATTGCACCACCTGCAGCAGCAGTTGCCGGCGCCGGCACTGCGGCGACTGCATGCGGCGACCGCGGTGGTCAGCAGCGAGCGGCTGGCGACGGCCGCTGCCGCCGCCGGTTTTTCACGCATCGTATTGGCCGCATCGGCACTCTCGGCCGATCTGCTTGATGCGGCCCTGCGCACGGCCTGATCACACGAGAGTTTGGTTCGTTCTTCACACCGGCTTGCTACGAACGCGACCGGATGGGCTGCTAGCATGAGCGCATGAGCCTTCCAGACCAACCGAACGAGCCTGTCGCGCCCGAGGGCGCCCGTCCCGATGTGATGCCGGCGAGACCGGCACGAACGGTACCGGTGGTGCGCGAACCGCGCCCGCGTGGCGGCGGCAGTCTGGCCCTGGCGATGCTGCTGGGGTTGATCGCGGTGGCTGCTTCGGGCTACGTCGGCTGGCGCCAGTGGCAACAGGAACAGGGCAACGCCGCCGACAGCCAGGGTGTCGCCAGCTTGCAGCAGCGCGTCGCCACGCTGGAAGCCACCCTGTCCGGGGCCAGCGGCGAACGCAGCAGCCTCAATCAGCGCCTGAACGACGCGGCCGCGGTCAATCGTTCCCTGCGCGAGGAGCTGCTCGGCCAGGCCGCACGCACGCGCAATCTCGAGGACGCGGTGGCCAGGCTCGCCGAGAAGAGCCTGTCCGGCCACGATGCGATGCTGCTGGACGAAACCGAATCACTGCTGCGCATGGCCGCCGAACGCTACACGCTGTTCCACGATGCGCAGGGCGCGGCGGCGGCGTATGCGCTGGCCGATCAGACGCTGGCGGCCGTCAACGATGGCGCCTTCAGCGGTCTGCGCCAGAGCATCAGTGCCGAGCGCGATGCGCTGGCGAAGAGCCAGCCGGCGAGCGCAGCCGGCACCCTTCAGCAACTGACCGTATTGCGCGGCACGCTGGCCAGCCTGCCACTGAAGCCGCTCGACCATGCCGCCACAACGCAAACGCCGGATAGCTGGTCGCGCATCCTCCATACACTGGCCAGTGTGATCAGCGTGCAGCGTGACAACGGCGCGCCGCTGGCGGTGGCCGATGCACGCTTCGCGCGCGAACTGGCCGAGCTGGATCTGGCGCAGGCGCAGGTCGCGCTGCTGGCGTACGACAGCGACGCGTACGCTGCAGCACTGCGGCGGGTGGATGCCGCCTTGTCGAGCCAGTTCGATGGCAATGCGCCCGCGGTGCAGCAGGCCCAGGCCACCCTCAAACAACTCGCCGCGGCGTTGCCCGCCCACGCACCGGTGCAGCTCGGCGCCGCGCTGAGCGAACTGCGCAACCTGCGTGCGGTGCATGCACTGAAGCCGGACGCGAATGACGCAGTACCTGCTGCCGCTGCCAGTACGGCCACGCCAGCGAGCGGGGCCATGCCATGAGGCTGTGGCGCTGGATCCTGCTGCTGGTGATCGTCGCTGCACTGGCGGCGTTCGGCTGGCACTGGGTCGCGACCGACCCCGGCTATGTGTTGCTGCGTCTGCGCGGCTGGCGGGTGGAAACCACGGTGGTCGCCGCCGTGCTCATCCTGCTGCTGGCATGGGCGTTGCTCACCGCGCTGTGGCGACTGCTGCGCTGGCCGTTCGGCGCGTTCTCGCGGCGGCATCGGCGGCTCAGTCAGCAGCGCATGGGCGAAGGCCTGATCGCGCTGATCGAAGGTCGGCACGGCGATGCCGAGCGCGACCTCAACCGTGCCTCGCGGCTGGACAGCCTGCGTGGTCCGGCATTGCTGATCTCCGCCGAAGCGGCCTCGCGCCGTGGCGAACACGCCCGCGCGCTGGAAGCGTTGAACCAGGCCTCGCAATCCGCACCGCAGGCGAGCCGTGTGATGCGTGCCCGCGTGCTGCGTCGTGAAGGCAAGCCGGCCGAGGCGCTGGCGCTGCTGGCACCGGAATCCGACAAGGGCACGCTGACGCCCGGCGGCTGGCGCGAGCTGGCGCTGGCCGCGCTGGCCAGCGGCGACGTGCGGCGCGCCCGCGATGCGCTCGATCCGCTGCAGAAAAGCGGCACGCTCGGCACGCGTGCCTATGTAGCGCTGGAAGCGAAAGTGCTCACCGCGACGATCGACGCCACGCCGGATGGCGCCACACTCAACACGCTGTGGTCGCAGCTGCCGAAGGCGCAACGCCGGGTGCCTGCGGTGATCGATGCTTACGCCCGCCGTGCGGCCGGCTTCGGCCTGATCCTGCCGGCGATGGACGAACTGGAATCCGCGCTACGCCGCGAATGGTCGCCGCTGCTGATCGAAACCTACGGCACGCTCGGCAGCGAGGATATCGAGGCGCGCCTGCGCCGCGCCGAGAGCTGGCTCGATGCGCATCCGAACGACGCCCACCTGCTGCTCACGCTCGGCCGCATGTGCGTGCGGCTCAAGTTGTGGGGCAAGGCGCAGCAACATCTGCAGCGTTCACTGGCGCTGGCGCCCAGCGCCGGTGTCTGGGAAGCACTCGGCGATGCCTTCGTCGGGCAGGGCAATCCGGAGCAGGCGCAACGCTGCTATCGCAATGCGCTGGCTTTCATGCGTGGCGATGCGATCGATCCACTGCCATCGGACAGCCGTGGAACGCACCTCGATACCCAGTCGATCGCAGTCGAGGAACGCGACCAGCATGGGGTGCCGCGGTTGCGGGGATAGTCATGCCAAGCAAACCACCCCTTCGCAGCTCAATGTTCAAATTCCTGCTGTTTTTATTCGGCTTCCTTACGAGTGGAATGGTTTTCGGTCAGGCGTGGTACCTGCGTAGTTCCTATCAGGAGATCTACGACCGTGCCTTGGTTGTCAGCGTCACCACGCTCGGAGGTGAGTACGAGCATCAATTGAATGGAGAGAGGATGAACAAGCCGATCGCCACAATATTTGCAAAATGTGCGCGAAGTCGTGCGCAGGCGAACGCAGCTGTATATACGGTGGTTGGCATTATCCTCAGCGACGGAAAAATGGTGAACCCTCGGACATTGCCATCCAATGATGTTGCCATTTGTTTGAGTCAAGGCATCCGCGCGCTGGCCTTCCCACTGCCACCTGCGGAATCCACGCCCTATGCCGTTGCGTTCCGGTTCGATGGCAAGACAATGCGTCGAGTCTCGCCCTTCCCATCGTTCGATCACCCACCTCCGCCACCTTCATACTAAAGCTTGCACTTACGACAAAGTGCCGGAAATGACGTTGACGTCGGTTGGCCGAAGTAAATATTTGGTTTCTATCGGATGACGTCCTTGCAAGAGTGAGCGAAAGACGGAAAGCATTCACAACGGCGTCAGATTCGCATACGCCGCCACCAGCCACTTGCTGCCGGCGCCCTCGAAGTTCACCTGCAATCTTGTGTGCGCACCGCTGCCTTCGGCGCTGAGCACCACGCCTTCGCCGAAGCTGGGATGGCTGACGCGCTGGCCGAGTTTCACCGGCAGGGTTTCTTCGAGCGATGAGGATGTTTCGCGCGCACGGCCGGCATAGATCGGCCGAGTGACGTGGACGCGCGGGCGCACTTCGTCGATCAGTTCGGCGGGCATTTCGCCGAGGAAGCGCGAGGGGCGCGCCAGCATCTCGGTGCCGTGCATGCGGCGCGATTCGGCGTGGGTGACGAACAGTTTTTCGCGCGCGCGGGTGATGCCGACGTAGGCGAGCCGGCGCTCCTCTTCCAGCCGGCCTTCGTCGTCGACCGAACGCTGGCTGGGGAACAGGCCTTCCTCCATGCCGACCAGGAACACCACCGGAAACTCCAGCCCCTTGGCCGAGTGCAGGGTCATCAGCTGCACGCAGTCGTCCCACGCCTCGCCCTGGTTCTCGCCGGCTTCCAGGGTCGCGTGCGAGAGGAACGCGGACAACTCGCTGAGGCCGGCGTCGAGGTCTTCCTGGGTCGGCTCGAAGCGGCTGGCCACGTTGACCAGTTCGTCGAGGTTCTCGACGCGTGCTTCGCCGTTGCCGCGGCTGTCTTTCTCGTAGAAATCGCGCAGGCCGGTGTGGCTGATCGCGTGGTCGATCTGTTCGGCGAGGGTGAGTCCTGAAGCCCTCTCCCCTGCGCGGAGAGGATTGGGTGAGGGGTCATCCGGAGCGGGAGTGTCAGGCAAGTCCGGCCCCTCACCCCGGCCCTCTCCCCACAGAGGAGAGGGCGCAGCGTTGCGCGCCATCTCGTCGATCAGCGCGAGGAACGCCTTCACCGCATTCTTCGCGCGACCGGCCAGTTCGCTGCCGCTGGCCAGTTCGGTCAGCACGGCTTCCCACATCGAGGTGTTGTCGCCGCGCGCGCGCCGGCGCAGCGCGTCGAGCGTGCGGTCGCCGATGCCGCGTGGCGGCGTGTTTACCGCGCGCTCGAACGCGGCATCATCGTGACGATTGGCAGTGAGGCGAAGATAAGCCAGCGCGTCCTTGACCTCGGCGCGCTCGAAGAAGCGCTGGCCGCCGTAGACGCGATACTTGATGCTGCGCTGGGTCAGCTGTTCCTCGAAGTTGCGCGACTGTGCGTTGGAGCGATACAGGATTGCGCAGTCCTTCGCGTTGCCATATTCGGCGATGTATTCGCGGATCCGCTCGATCACGAAACGCGCTTCGTCCTGCTCGTTGTAGGCGGCGTACAGCGCGATGCGTTCACCGTCGTCGCCGGCGGTCCACAGCTGCTTGCCGAGCCGGCTGCCGTTGCGCGCGATCACGCTGTTGGCGGCCTTGAGGATGTTCGAGGTGGAGCGGTAGTTCTGTTCCAGCTTGATCGTTCTGGCGCCGGGGAAATCGCGCAGGAACTGCTGCACGTTCTCCACCTTGGCGCCGCGCCAGCCGTAGATCGCCTGGTCGTCGTCGCCGACCACGAACACCTGGCCGGTGTTGCCGGCGAGCACGCGGATCCACGCGTACTGCAGCGTGTTGGTGTCCTGGAATTCGTCGATCAGCAGGTAGCGCCAGCGTTGCTGGTAATGCTCCAGCACCGCCGGATTCTTCAGCCACAGTTCGTGTGCGCGAAGCAGCAGTTCGGCGAAATCGACCAGCCCGGCGCGGCGACAGGCATCCTCGTAGGCCTGGTAGATCTGCACGAACGTGCGCGTCACCGGATGGTTGCCATGCTCGATGCCATCCGGGCGCTTGCCTTCGTCTTTCCAGTTGTTGATCTGCCAGCTCGCCTGGCGTGGCGGAAACTTCGCATCGTCCAGCCCCAGCCCGGCGACCACGCGCTTGACCAGCCGCAGCTGGTCGTCGGCATCGAGGATCTGGAAGGTTTCGGTCAGCCCCGCCTCGCGCCAGTGCCGCCGCAGCAGGCGATGCGCGATGCCGTGGAAGGTGCCGACGGTGAGACCCTGGGTGCCGCCGGGAATCAGCGCGTCGAGCCGCGCCCGCATCTCGCCGGCAGCCTTGTTGGTGAAGGTGACGGCGAGGATCGCCCACGGCGGCACCCGTTCGACCTGGTTGAGCCAGCCGATGCGGTGGGTGAGTACACGGGTCTTGCCGGAGCCGGCGCCGGCCAGCACCAGGTAGTGGCCGGGTGGGGCGCAGACGGCTTCGCGCTGTGCGTCGTTGAGCGGGTCGATCAGGTACGAGACATCCATCCTGTCAATTGTAGCGGGCCACAAAAGAAAACCGCCGCGAAGGCGGCGGTTTTCCGGTCGCGGCGCTGCGGTTCAACGCTTCTTGACGAAGCCGCCCACCATCAGCAGGCCACCGATCACGATGCCGGCGATGCCCACCCATTGCGGCACGCCCTTGTCATGGGTGGCGGTGATCTTGGCCGAGCCAATCTGCACCAGCGTATCGGTGTCCTGGTAACTGGCATGGCCTGAAATGACCCAGATGCCGGCGACAACCAGCACGATGCCGACGATGATCAATCCTGCACGCATGGTGTACCCCTCGATGAATGTGGACGCAGTATGCCGGGTGCCGATGCGGACAAACAATACAGACTTGTCCGCGGTACCGGCGAAAAAAAGCCCCGAAGGCTAGGGGGGAGCCTTCGGGGCGGGCGGACGCGAAGACCCAGGGGAGAGGTTCGCGTCCGTGGCGGCTCAGGGAGGTAAGCCGGCCATGGATGCCGTTGCGTGCATCCGATAACTTAGAGCAAGGTTTGCCGAGAAAGTTTCCGATCGGACGAAGAAAAATTTAGCGGCGATTCATTTGATGAAAGATTAACCTGCAAGTCGTTGTTGCGTAGGGATGAAGTGCGCGGACATGCGCGAGCACCGCTCAGTGCGCCTCGTCCCAATTCGCACCGACCCCTACATCGACCAGCAACGGCACCGCCAGTTCCACCGCGCCGGACATCCGTTCAACCACCGCGGCGCGCACGCTGTCGAGCGCATCCGCGCGCACCTCGAAGACCAGTTCGTCGTGCACCTGCATCAGCATGTGGACGTCGTCGCGTCCGTCGATCCAGTCGGCCATGCTGATCATCGCGCGCTTGATGATGTCGGCCGCGCTGCCCTGCATCGGCGCGTTCACCGCGGCGCGTTCGGCGCCCTGGCGCAGGCCCTGATTGCGCGAGGTGAGATTTTCAAGGTACAGCCGGCGGCCGAAGATCGTCTCGACGTAACCGTCGCGGTGCGCCTGCTCGCGGGTGCGGTCCATGAACGTGCGCACGCCGGCAAAGCGCGAGAAATAGCGCGCCATGTAGTCGCTCGCTTCGCCGCGATCCACGCCGAGCTGGCGCGCCAGGCCGAACGCGCTCATGCCGTACATCAGGCCGAAGTTGATCGCCTTGGCGGCGCGGC
>DAIMGD010000043.1:0-13427 GCA_036724165.1 Rhodanobacter sp. | reverse complement strand
TGTAGCGCACGATGTTCTCGATCATCACGATCGCATCGTCGACCACGAAACCGGTCGCCACGGTCAGCGCCATCAGCGACAGGTTGTCCAGCGACATGCCGGTGAACGCCATCACCCCGAACGTGCCCAGCAGCGACAGCGGCACCGCCACCGACGGGATCACCGTGGCCCACAGCCGGCGCAGGAACACGAAGATCACGCCGACCACCAGGAAGATGGTCAGCAACAGGGTGAACTCCACGTCGTGCACCGAGGCGCGGATAGTCACCGTGCGGTCGGCGAACACATCCAGGTGCACATCCGCCGGCAACACCGCCTGCAGCTGCGGCAGGATCTGCCGGATCGACTGCACCGTCTGCACGATGTTCGCGCCGGGCTGGCGGCGGATGTCCAGCAGCACCGCCGGCTTGCCGTTCGCCCATGCCGCGAGCTGGTCGTTCTCCGCGCCGTCCACCACGTTGGCCACGTCGGACAGGCGCACCGGCGCGCTGCCCTTGTAGCTGATGATGGTGCTCTTGTACGCCGCCGCATCGGCCAGCTGGTCGTTGGTGCCGATGCTGTAGCTCTGCGTGGCACCGTTGAGCGTGCCCTTCGGCGCGTTCACGTTGGCCTGGGTGAGCGCGCTGCGCACGTCCTCCATCGTGAGGCCGAGGTTCGACAGCTGTGCCGGATTCACCTGCACGCGCACCGCCGGACGCACGTTGCCGGCGATCGACACCAGGCCCACGCCCTGCACCTGCGACAGCTTCTGCGCCAGGATCGAATCGGCGTAGTTGTTGACATCGCGCAGCGGCAGCGTGTCGGAGGTGAGTTCCAGCGTGAGGATCGGCGCGTCGGCCGGATTCACCCGGTTGTATACCGGCGGATACGGCAAGGTGCTGGGCAGCGTGCCGCGCGCCTGGTTCAGCGCGGACTGCACGTCCTGCGCGGCGATGTCGATGTCGCGATCCATGTTGAACTGCAGCACGATCGTCGACAGGCCGGCCGACGAGTCGGAGGTCATCATCGACAGCCCGGAAATCTGCCCGAGGTTGCGCTCCAGCGGCGTGGTGACCAGCGACGCCATGGTGGCGGCGCTGGCGCCCGGATACTGGGTGGTCACGACCAGGCTGGGTGCATCGATCTCCGGCAGTGCCGATACCGGCAGCTGGCGGTAGCCGAGCACGCCGAGCAGCAGGATCGCCACCATCAGCAGCGAGGTGGCAATCGGTCGGCGGATGAAGAGCGTGGAAAATCCCATGGGGCGTCGCAACCGTCAGTTGGCGTGGTCGTGGGCGACCGTCAATGGAAGTAAGGCATGCAGGCATGGCGAAGCCAGCGGTCGGCGGGCGCACGGCGAACTCGCCGTGAGCGCCCGGCGCGTGCGATGGCCTGCGTCAGTGGCCGCCACGGCGACCACCGCCACTCGTCTTGGTTTTCTGCAGTTCGGCCGCGGTGGGAGCCGCCGGCACTTCACCGGGCTTCAGCGCCTGCACCTTGCTGCCTGGCTTGAGCCGGAACTGGCCTTCGGTGACCACCTGCTCACCCACCGCCAGACCCTTGCTGATCATCACGTTACTGGCGCCCACTTCGTTGGCCACCGTCACCGGCTGCATCTTCACCGTCTTGTCGGCCTGCAACTGGTACACATAGTCGCCATCCGGGCCGCGCTGCACCGCCTGCGACGGAATCACCAGGCCGCCGGCGGTGGTGCTCACCTTCAGCTGCACATTGACGAACTGTCCCGGCCACAGGCTGTTGTCGGCGTTCGGGAATTGCGCGCGCAGCTTGAACGTGCCGGTGCTGGTGTCGATCTGGTTGTCGATCACCTGCAGCACGCCGCCGTTGGCGAGCGGGTGGGCATCGGTGCGATCCAGCGCCGCGACCTCGAGCTGGGCACCCCCCTTGATCGCCTCGCGCACGGTTTCCAGGTTCTGTTCGGGCAGGAAGAAAATCACGTAGATCGGCTGCACCTGGGTCAGCGTGACGATCGCGGTGGTGGTGCTCACCACATTGCCCGGATCCACGCTGCGGATGCCGGCGACGCAGTCGCACGGCGAGATGATGCGGGTGAAGTCCAGCTGCACCTTGGTCGCACGCACGTTCGCCGCATCCGCCGTCACCGCCGCGGCCAGCTGGCCGACCGAATTGCGAAAGGTATCCATGTCGATCGCGGCCACGTAACCGCTGGCGACCAGGGCCTGGTTGCGCTTGAGCGTGCTTTGCGCGGTGGCGAGCTGGGCGGTGTCCTGGCGCTGCTTGGCAACGGCCTGGTCGTAGGTCGCCTGGAAGGTGCGCGGATCGATCTGCGCCAGCAGCGCACCCTTCTTCACCGGCTGACCCTCGGTGAAATTCAGGCTCATCATCTGGCCGGCCACCTGCGGATTGATCGTCACCGTGTTGAGCGCCTGCACCGTGCCCAGCCCGGTCAGGTAGATCGGGACGTTCTGGCTCAGCACCGGTTGCACCGTGACCGGCACCGGCGCCGTGTCCTTGCCGTCCGCGGATGCCGAGCTCGCGCCGGCAGCGGCGCCGCGCCGATGACCGCCGCCCGCGGCAGCCGGTTTGTGCAGCAGCCGGAAGCCGATCGCCGCCACCACGATCACGGCAATCACGATCAATGCGATCTTCCAAAAACGCGACATGTAGAACTCCTGGACTGAATTGAGCGGCGCGGCTACCCAGCACACGACAATGCAGTATGCATATTGGATGTGTATGGAGTTTGTCGGGCCTCACCCGGTCGGCACGATGGCGACAGACTCCGCTGGGGTGAAAGCATAGGGCCAGTTGAACGAACTTGAACAATGCCGGTTGACAGGGGTGAGCCATGACCGATGGCAGGGTGAATCACTTTCACGGCTATCCCGCGGCATCCGCCGCCCGCGCGGGATGGATGGCGACGCGATGGCGACGGCGATCGGGAACCTGAAACTTGCCGCGCGCTTCGTTTATAATCCGCGACTGGCTGCCAGCCGACCTCAAGCCATGGGTCGGGCGGCAGTCGTCCGGTTAGCACGCGCCCACCGGTGCGGCTATCCACGCCGGCCTGAGTTTCGTCAGGCCGGTTCCACCGAATCAGCCATTCAGGCATGCCGAGCAGCCACCCCGGCTTCCCGATGTGTCCATTGACAGGAGTACGTGCGTGAGCGGTCCCATGAGCAAATCCGATCAGGCCACCATGCGCCAGCTTTCCCTGATGGTGGGCGGCCTGCTGGTGCTGACGCTGGTGCTGATGTTCGCCGGCTACGCGATTTACCAGCACGAGCCCAAGGAAACCGATCCGAACGAGTCGGCCCAGATCACCGAACGGATTGCCCCGGCCGGTGCGGTGTATGCCGGCGACACCGGCCGCGCCGCGATGCAGGCCGCCGCCGATGCCGCCACCAAGGCAGCCGCCTCACAGGTCGCCTATGGCGGCACCACCGATGGCAAGGCGATCTACGATCACCTGTGCACCAGCTGTCACACCGCCGGTGTCGCCGGTGCCCCGAAGCTTGGTGACAAGGCGGCCTGGGCGCCACGCATCGCCGAAGGCCTGGACACCCTGGTCAAGCACGCGACCGAAGGCTACAAGGGTCCGGATGGCAACCAGATGCCGGCCAAGGGCGGCAACCCGGCGCTCACCGATGTCCAGGTCAAGGCCGCGGTCACCTGGATTGTCGGCCAGGCCAAGTAGGCCCCGCTTCAATGAAATAAAACCAGACGCCGCCCTCACGGGCGGCGTCTTCGTTTGTCCCCTCTCCCCGCGGGGAGAGGGTTGGGGTGAGGGCGGGTGCTCGCGGGGATCTGCTTCGCTACTCTCCATGCCCCGCAATCCACTCCCGTGCAAACCCCAGCAGCTGCGGAAAGAACACCTCGAAGTGCTCTTGCAGCGCCGCCTCCCGCTGCATCAGCACCGGCAACGCCGTATCCAGCGGGTTGGCGCGACGGAGTCGTCGACCGATCCCGGCGAGCGCCTCGCCAAGCACCGCGCGATCGACATAACCCGCCGGCAACTGGTGCAGCTCCATGTACTCGCGAAAACGGCGCAGTGCCGGCGGCAGCAGCGCATCGTGCCGCCACAGCAGCGCGCGCAATCCATCGGCATAGGCCGGCAACGGCTGCGCGCACCAGCGCGAAAAGTCCCGCGCCAGACAATGGTCGAACCACATGTCCAGCAGGATCCCGGCATAACGCCGATACGGTGGCGGCAGGCACGCCTTGGCCGCCAGCACCTCGGGATGGGCGTCGGTATAGACATCGACCGCGCGATGCAGGCGGATGCCGCTGATCACCCGCGCCGGCAGCACGGCCGGATCGGGTTGGCCATGCACGAAATCGCCCAGCAGGCTGCCCAGCCGCAGCGCTTCGTCGTCGCCGGACAGCAGCGCGTGCGCCAGGTGATTCATCGAATGCATGCCGCGCAAGGCCACGGGCGGCAAACCGGGGTGGCGGTTATGATCATTCCCATGAATCCCAGCGCACTCCCCGCCAATCCCGCCAGTTTTCCCGAGCTGACCGCCAGTTTCACGCTCGACGGCCCCGTCGGCAAGCTCGAGCTCATCAGCGATATCGCCGAACCGGCATGCGCGCGACGCGGCGTGGCCGTACTCTGCCATCCGCTCACCCCGGAAGGCGGCAGCATGCACAACAAGGTGGTCACGATGGCCGAGCGCGCGTTGCGCGAATCGGGGCTGGACAGCGTGCGCTTCAATTTTCGCGGCGCCGGCAATTCGGAAGGCGTCTACGACAAGGGCATCGGCGAGGGCGACGACCTGGCCGCGGTCGTGGCCTGGGTCCGCCGCATGCGGCCGGACGACGCGTTGTGGCTGGCCGGCTTCTCGTTCGGCAGCTACGTGAGCATCGCGCATGCCGTGCCACTGCATGCCGACGCGCTGATCAGCATCGCGCCGCCGGTCGGGCGCTGGGCGTTCGAACAGATCGCCTTGCCGACCTGCCCGTGGCTGATCGTGCAGGGCGAGGCCGACGAGGTGGTCGAGCCACAGGCGGTGTTCGACTGGGTCGACACGCTGGAGCACAAACCCGAGCTGGTGCGCATGCCCGACACCAGCCACTTCTTCCACCGCCGGCTGATGGATCTGCGTGGCGCGATCAAGCATGGCGTACGCGGCTGGCTGCCGCCGGCGCGCGCCTGATCCGTGTCCGCGAAGCGATCGCCACATCCCTCCATCAGCATGATGCCCGAGCCTCGCCAAGCCCCTTCCGCATGACTGAAGTCCCTTCGCCAGCGCCCAGCGCGCGCTACCAGGAAGGCGTCGCCGCGCATCGCTGGGAATCCGATCCCACCCAGCTGGCGATCCTGCCCGAGTTCGATCGCGTGCATGCGGCACTGTGTGCCCAGCCCGATGCCGGCAACGGTTTGTTTGGACGGCTGAAATCATTGCTTGGTAGCGAACCGGTTGCGTCCGTGCCGGGGCTGTACCTGTGGGGCAGTGTCGGCCGCGGCAAGACCTTCCTGATGGATCTGTTCGTCTCCAGCCTGCCGCAGGGCATCGCATGGCGGCGCCACTACCACCGCTTCATGGGCGAAGTGCACGAGAGCCTGCGCGCGCTGGGCGATCGCCAGAGTCCGCTGATCGAGGTGGCCGCCGGCCTCGCCGCGCGCTGCCGGGTGCTGTGCCTGGACGAGTTCCTGGTCAACGACATCGGCGATGCGATGATCCTGGCCGGCCTGCTCGATGCGCTGTTCGCGCGCGGCGTCACGCTGATCACCACCTCGAATACCGCGCCCGCCCATCTTTACCCGAACGGCCTGCAGCGGGCGCGCTTCCTGCCCGCGATCGCGCTGATCGAACAACGCTGCCACGTGGTCGAGATGGTGTCTGCGTACGACTGGCGCCTGCGCGCGATGGCGCAGGCGCCGGTGTATCTGACCCCGCCGGGCGCCGAGGCGCATCGCGCGCTGCAGCGCATTTTCGCCGGCCAGGCCAGCGGCGCGGTCGAGCAGGATGGCGTCATCCTGATCAACGGCCGCGAGATTCCGTTCCGCAAGCGCGCCGAACAGATCCTGTGGTTCGATTTCGCGGCGCTGTGCGAAGGCCCGCGCGCGGTCGCCGACTACATCGCGCTGGCCAAGGCCGGTCCGATGGTGATCATCTCCAACGTGCCGCAATTCACCGTCTACAGCGAGGATGCGGCGAAGCGCTTCGTGCAATTGGTGGACGAGTTCTACGACCGCCACGTGAAACTGGTGCTGTCCGCCGCCGCGCCGATCACCGAGCTGTACGACGGCGAACGCCTGCGCGCCGAATTCGGCCGCACCGAGTCACGCCTGATCGAGATGCAGAGCGAGGAGTATCTGGCGCTGGAACATCGCGCGGATTAGCCGCGACCGTCATGCCGCGTATCGTCAGCCGATGAATGTGACCCCCGCCCGCTCGCGCAGCGACAGTTTCAAGGCGATCTTCCGCGTGGTCGGCGGCAATTTCCTGGAGATGTACGACTTCATGGTCTATGGCTATTACGCCTCGGCCATCGCGCGCACCTATTTCCCCAGCCACGACGCGTATGCGTCGCTGCTGCTGACCCTGCTGACATTTGCCGCCGGCTTCGTGATGCGGCCGATCGGCGCGATCGTGCTGGGTGCGTACATCGACCATCACGGCCGCCGCCAGGGACTGATCCTCACCCTCGCACTGATGGCCGTCGGCACCTTGATGGTCGCGGCGGTGCCCGGCTACGCCAGCATCGGCGCGCTGGCGCCGCTGCTGGTGCTGGCCGGACGCCTGCTGCAGGGCTTCTCCGCCGGCGTGGAGCTGGGCGGCGTATCGGTCTATCTGGCCGAGATCGCCACCCCGGGCCATCGCGGTTTCTATTGCGCATGGCAATCGGCCAGCCAGCAGGTCGCGGTGATGTTCGCCGCGCTGCTCGGCCTGCTGCTGCAACGCTGGCTGTCGCCGCAGGCGATGTCCGACTGGGGCTGGCGCGTGCCGTTCCTGATCGGCTGCCTGATCGTGCCGTTCGTGTTCCTGATCCGCCGCTCGCTGCAGGAAACCGAAGCGTTCCTGGCGCGCAAGCATCACCTCAGCGCGGCGGAAATCTATCGTTCGATGCTCACCCACTGGCGCATCGTGCTGCTCGGCATGGCGCTGGTGCTGATGACCACGGTGTCGTTCTACCTGATCACCGCATACACGCCGACCTTCGGCCGGGAAGTGCTGAAACTGTCGTCGTCCGACGTGTTCGTGGTGACGCTGTGCATCGGCGTCTCCAACCTGATCTGGCTGCCGCTGATGGGTGCGCTGTCCGACCGCATCGGTCGCTGGCCCTTGCTGCTCGGCTGCACCGTGCTGGCGCTGCTCACCGCGTATCCGGTGCTGCACTGGCTGGTGGCCGCGCCCGGCTTCGATCGACTGCTCGGCGTCGAGCTGTGGCTGTCCTTCATCTACGCCAGTTACAACGGCGCCCTGGTGGTGGCGCTCACCGAAATCATGCCGGTCGAGGTACGCACCGCCGGCTTCTCGCTGGCCTACAGCCTCGCCACCACCCTGGGCGGATCGAGCCTGGCGATCTCGCAGTGGCTGATCCATCTCACCGGCAACAACGCGGCGCCGGGACTGTGGCTGTCGTTCGCGGCGCTGTGCGGGTTGATTGCCACGGTGCTGGTGTATCGCAACCCGCAGCGGCGGATGCTGCATCGAGCATAGGTGGCTGGGATTCGTTTGAGGCTACCACCCAAAGCAGGCATTTGAGCGGTTGAGCGCGTAGGCATCTCTAAATTCGCGGCCAGCTTCGGAATTAAGCCGAGTCGAGAAACGCCTTCAATTGAATTTTGACACAGTCAGTTCTTCAGCATTCCATCCAATTCAGGCTCCAGCGCAAGTACGTGCCAACCGCCAAAAATCACGACGACGCGATCGTATTTCTGCAACGCCATCTTGATGGTCACAAGAAGATAATGATCCCTGAATTCGTCCGATGTGCGCGCCACCTGATTCAAGCGACTTGCATTCCGTATTGGACTCAAAAGATCGGGATTCCACGATTTTCCTATGAGCGGATGGCCAACAACGCGCTTGTACTCTTTCAGGAAGCCGCCCCACGCTTCCCAATCCTTTTTTCTTGGAAGTCCATTCTGGATGAGATAATTCTCGAGGAAGCCCGGGTACTCGACTGCATTGGCTTTCAAGTCCGGATTGCGCTCGCTACCGATCAAACGCTGCGCAGTGAGAAACACGAAAACATCTTCGGCAGGATAGCGAGCCAAGAGCGCTTTAATTTCCTCCTTGACTGGAGCGTCCGCACTTTGGACCGATACACCATACCGGTGCGCCAAGTAGACAGCGAAACCAAGATCTGCGGCGCGTCTGATCGCTTGGTCTCTAGGCTCCACCGCAAGGTCCTCAGGAGCTACGTTTTCATGGAGGACCAACTGAGGCTGGATTCGTTTGAATATTGCTTCGATGCGGTCATACATCGGCGAACGCGGGTCATACCTGTGGCGTGTGCCAATCACGGCGACGTGCTTTCCGTGCGCCTCTCGCTCCCATACGTAGGGGACAATTGAAAGCTTTCCTGACGCCGAAAGTTCAAGATAGCTTCGCGGCTTTGCCTGCTCTTCCCCATTTGCTGCGAAAGTGCTTGCGCAACCGAAGGTGACTATGACGCCCACTACGAGCAGCGCAGAACGCATGCTGTTAAGTCTTTTCATATGATCCGTGAGGCCCTCATAGCTGTTTGTATCGCCGCACGCAGTTCTGCCAGCAACGCGATCTCGGTCCAGCGTCGCGGCGTTTCCTCGGCCTCATGAATCAACGCGCACAGCCTCGCGTTGAGCGGCGCCTGCCGACCCTGCGCTTCGGCAAGCTTCACCACTTCGCCATTGATGTAGTCGACCTCGGTGCGCTTGCCGGCTTGCAGGTCGTCCCAGGTCGATGAGCGTGCCAGCGGATCGATCGCCAGCATGCGCGAGGCGATGCGGCTGAACAGTGCGTCGGGCAGTTCCAGCACGCGCGGCATCCATGCCGGCGGTAGCGGCGTCAGCTTTGCCACCGACAATCCGGCCGTACGGAACACATCGAGCGCTTCGCGTTGCGCCAGCGCGAGGCAGCGGCGCCAGCCGCGTTGCGACAGCTCGTCGCGCAACGGCAGGTTCGACAGCGCGTTGATCGCGTTGTTGAGGTTGAGCAGCAGCTTGGCGCGCTGTACCGCCGGCATGTCGTCGCGCTGCTGCAGCGGCAGACCGGCCTTCGCGAACAGCGGCAGCCACGCGTCGAGCAGCGGATGCGACTGCACCATCAGCTCGCCCGATGAGGCCTGATGGAACACGCCGGGTGCGCGCTGCACCACATTGAACGGCACCATGCCGGCCAGCACCGTGCATTGGGGCAAGGCCTCGCGCAGCACGTCCGCGTTGTGCAGTCCGTTCTGCAGGCTGATCACCAGGCTGCCGGGTTTCAGCACCGCCGCCAGTTGATGCGCCGCCGCGGCGGTGGCGGCGGATTTCACGCAGACCAGGACCAGCGACGCGTCCGCGACAGCCGCCGGCTCGCTGTGCAGATCGAGCGCATTGCCATCGAGCCGATGCTGGTGGCCCTGGTAGTCGCTCAGCGTGAGTCCGTGTTCGCGCAAGTGGCGGAGCATGCTGTCCCGGCCGATGTAGCGCACCGGTGTATGGCCATCCAGACGTCCGCCGACATGGCAGCCGACGCTGCCGGCGCCGTAGATGGCGATCAGTCCGGGCGGTGATGAGTTCATGCGCAGGCAGCGGCGGCGGCACGCCCGGCGATGCGTCCGGAAAACAGGCAGCCGCCGAGGAAGCTGCCTTCCAGTGCGCGATAACCATGCAGGCCGCCGCCACCGAAACCGGCTGCTTCGCCGGCCGCATACAAGCCCGGCAACGGCCGGCCATCCGGGGTCAGCACACGCGCGTCGAGATCGGTCTGGAAACCGCCGAGGCTCTTGCGGGTGAGGATGTTCAAGCGCACGGCGATCAGCGGACCGTTCGCCGGATCGAGCATGCGATGCGGCTTGGCCACGCGCACCAGACGATCGCCGCGGTAGCGCCGCGCATTGTGGATCGCCATCACCTGAGCATCCTTGGCGTAGGGATTGTCGAACTGCCGGTCGCGCGCCTCGATCTCGCGGCGGATCTGCGCCACGTCGAGCAGCCGGTTGCCGGCCAGCGCGTTCATGCCCTCGACCAGTGCCTCCAGCGTGTCGCGCACGACGAAGTCGCGGCCGTGCTGCTTGAACGCTTCCACCGGCGCCGGCGCGCCCTTGCCGATCGCGCGCTTCGCGACCATCCGCCAGCTCTTGCCGGTGAGGTCGGGATTCTGTTCCGAACCGGACAGCGCGAACTCGCGCCGGATGATCTGCTGATCGAGGATGAACCAGCTGTAGTCGTGGCCAGTGCCGCGCAGGTATTCCAGCGTGCCCAGCGTGTCGAAGCCCGGCCACAGCGGACCGGGCAGGCGCCGGCCAGTGGCGTCGAACCACAGCGACGACGGGCCCGGCAGGATGCGGATCGCATGCATCGGCCAGATCGGGCTCCAGTTCTCGATGCCCTCGACGTAATGCCACATGCGATCGCGGTTGATCAGGCTCGCGCCCGCCGCCGCACCGATGTCGAGCATGCGCCCGTCCACGTGCGCGGGCACGCCGCTGAGCATGTGCGCGGGTGGCGCACCCATCCGCGCCGGCCAGTGGCGCCGCACCAGTTCATGGTTGCCACCGATGCCGCCGGAGCAGACGATCACCGCCTGCGCACGTTGCGCGAACTCACCGATTACCTCACGCGAACTCGGCTTGCCACGCTCGGCGGCATCGTCAGCCAGCAGCGCACCGCGGGCACCCACCACCACACCGTTCTCGACGATGAGTTCATCGACGCGATGACGAAACGCAAAGCGCAGCAAGCCCTTCGCTTCGGCTGCGCGCGCCTTGCGCACGAACGGTTCGAGCACGCCCGGCCCGGTACCCCAGGTGACGTGGAAACGCGGCACCGAATTGCCGTGGCCGAGCGCACCGTAACCGCCGCGTTCGGCCCAGCCCACCAGCGGAAACCAGCGCATGCCCAGTGCGTGCAGCCACGCGCGTTTTTCACCCGCGGCGAAATCCACATAGGCTTCGGCCCAGCGCCGCGGCCACCGATCCTCATCACGATCGAAGCCGGCACTGCCGATCCAGTCGCTCAACGCCAGCGCGTGCGAATCGCGTACACCCATCCGTCGCTGCTCCGGCGAATCGACGAAGAACAGGCCGCCGAACGACCAGAACGCCTGCCCGCCCAGGTTCTGTGCGGACTCCTGTTCCAGCACCAGCACGTGGCGGCCGGCGTCGGTCAGCTCGGTGGCGGCGACCAGCCCGGCCAACCCCGCGCCAATCACGATCACCTCGGTGCTCTCGCTCATGCGTGCTCCGGCGTTGGATTGAGTGGTGAACTTAGCGCGCGCGTGCCGCCTTGACCATGTGCGCTGCGGCAGCGCAGACGCCATGGCGCAAAGTCCAGCGCATCAAGATCACTGCCGGGTCCAGGGGAATGCACGACCGGCAGGCAGGCAGCGAAACCTGCCAGCGCCTCAGCGCTTCTTCGCTCGCGCCGGCTTGGCCTCGTTCGCGACAATCAGTTGCTGCAGGTAGGCAATGCCCTCTTCCTCGGGAAAGAAGGCCACGACATCGGCGACGGTCAGGTCGTAGCTCTTGCGCAGGGCCAGGAATTCGGCCTTGGCGCGATCGAGTTTCGTGCTGGCGGCTGTCTTCGATGACGGTTGCCCAGCCTTGCCGTCGAGCGCGGCAAGTTCTTCCTGAAAACGGCGAAAGGCGTCTTTTGGAATGGTCATGACATGCAGAAGCGATGGCTGTTTGAATCCACATTGTCGCACAGGGCCCCGGGCTCGCCCGGCTTTCGCTGGAGCGCGGAGCCAGCCGGCGGATACGCCCTTTCGCAAGCAATGCCGCGGAAAACCGGCACCGTCCCGCGCCCACGCGCTAGCATCGGTCATCCCAGAGGAGATACCCATGCGCTACACCACCCTGCTCGCCCTGGCGCTTGCCGCCGCCACCGTCGCGCCGCTGCACGCCACCGACGCGGCCAGCGTGCAGGCGATGGCGCAGAAGGAATTGCCGCAGGTCACCGCATGGCGGCGCGACATTCATCAGCATCCGGAGCTGAGCAACCGCGAGCTGCGTACCTCGGCGCTGGTCGCCGCCGAGCTGAAGAAGCTGGGGATGGATGTGCATACCGGCATCGCGCATACCGGCGTGGTGGGTCTGCTGAAGGGCGACCTGCCCGGCCCGCGGCTGGCGATCCGCGCCGACATGGACGCGCTGCCGGTGACCGAGCCGGCGGGCCTGCCGTTCGCCTCGAAGGCGAAGGGCGAATATCGCGGCAAGTCGACCGGCGTGATGCATGCGTGTGGCCATGACGCGCACACCGCGATGCTGCTGGGCATGGCGCAGGCGCTCAGCGGCATGAAGAAGACCCTGCACGGTTCGGTGCTGTTCGTGTTCCAGCCGGCCGAGGAAGGCGCGCCGGCGGGCGAGGAAGGCGGCGCCTCGCTGATGCTCAAGCAGGGGCTGTTTCGCGATTTCAAGCCGGACGCGATGTTCGGCATGCACGTGGTCAGCTCGCTCAACGTGGGCACGGTGTCGGTGCGAGCGGGCGCCACGATGGCCGGCTCGGACTGGTTCCGCATGGTGGTGCACGGCCGCCAGACGCACGGCGCGATGCCGTGGAATGGCATCGATCCGATCGTCACCTCGGCCGAGATCATCAGCGCCGCGCAGACCATCGTCAGCCGCCGGCTGGACATCAGCACGCTGCCGGCGGTGCTGAGCTTCGGCATCGTCGAGGGCGGCTCACGCTACAACATCGTGCCGGACCAGGTGGAACTGCAGGGCACGTTGCGCACGTTCGATGCCGGCATGCGCCAGCAGGCGATCGACGACCTCAAGGGGATCGCCGAGCACATCGCCGCCGCCAATGGCGCCACAGTGGAGGAACAGATTCCTGTCGGTGACAGCAACCCGGTACTGGTCAACGACGCCGCGCTCGCCGCGCGCGTACGCGGCAGCCTCGACAAGGTGCTTGGCAACGAGCATGTGATCGAGGCGAAGCCGTGGATGGCCTCGGAGGATTTCGCCTATTTCGCCCAGGCGGTGCCCAGCGTGTACTTCTTCGTCGGCGCCACGCCGCTGGGTCAGGATGCGTCGAAGGCACCGGCCAACCATTCGCCGAAGTTCTTCCTCGACGAGGGCGCGCTGAGCATCGGCATGGAATCGATGCTGCAGGCGAGCCTGGACTATCTGGATGGACCGGCGGCGTGAGCGGCGGATAACCCGCATGGCCCGGATCCTGATCCCGCTGCCGCGGCGTGACTTCGATCCGTCGGAAGTCGCGGTGAGCTGGTGCACGCTGCACAACAACGGGCACGCGATCGTGTTCGCCACGCCCGATGGTCGACCCGCCGCTGCCGACGAATTGATGCTCAGCGGCGTCGGCCTCG
>DAIMGD010000042.1:0-13554 GCA_036724165.1 Rhodanobacter sp. | reverse complement strand
TCTCCACGCTGAGCAAGGCATCCTCGCCGCTTTCCACCGCGCGGCGCAGCGCGTCCGGCGCACCGGCCAGCAGTTCGGCGAAATCCAGTCCGTGCAGGCTGCGCCCCTCGTTGAACAGATGCCGCGAGGCGATGTTCGCGTAGGCCACGCGTCCGATCGCATCGGTCAGCACCAGCGCCACCGGCGTGTTCTGCACCACCGTGTCGAGCAGCAGTTCGCGTTGCACCAGGTGCTGGCGCTGCTCGCGCAGGGTCTGCCCGAGCGCGTTGTGCATGCGGATCAGCTCGCCCAGCTCATCGCGTCGGTTGATCGCAATCGAGAAACTGAAATCGCCGTCGCGATAGCTCGCCACCGCACCTTCGAGCGCGCGCAGCAGGCGGCTTACCGGCGCCATCACCTGGCCGGCCAGCCAGAACGCGAGCGGCAGCATCACGATCAGGCTGGCCAGCAGGCCGCCGTAGATGCCCAGCTGCATCGGCGTGCGTATCGTGAGGGTGAGGTCCTTGTGCAACCACAGCAGCAACTGCGGCAACGGCCATTGGGTGACGCCGGCATAGATCAGCGCACCGAACAGGCCGGCGACCAGCAGCAGCAGGGTCAGCCGGCCCTGCAGCGAATTCAGACGACGCCACATGCATCATTCCCCGCGGCGGCCAGGCGCCGTCTCAATGACATCCGGCATCCATCGGCGTCTGCGCACAATCGGCCGGCGGGCGTCCGTTTTGCCAGGCCCGCTCCGTGCCCATCACCGCCGCCTTGTCCGCCGCACCCGGCGGCGGCGGTTCCTGCTGGCCGTGCAGGTGGCGATCCTTGAACTTGAACGGACTCTTGTCCGGAGTAGCCGTCGGCGAGCCGCTGCGATAGCCCACCGAGCTGGACGCTGCCGGCGGCACCGCCCAGCTGTCGCTGGGACGTGGCGTCGATTGCGGCATGGCGTGCGCGGCGGCGACCACCATCAGCCATGCCGGAACCACTGCGAGAATGCGATAACGCATGGCGTCACTCCTGCTGGATACAAGACATCTTTCTACGTCACGCCGACCACGGCAAGCTGGAAAGCCGGAACCCGTCAGGCCGGTGTCGCCAGACCATAGCGCTCCATGCGCCGATACAGCGCCTGCCGCGACAGTCCCAGATTCTGCGCCGCACGGCTGACCACGCCATCGGCCTTGTGCAACGCGGCCTCCACCGTTTCGCGACTGGGCTCGTCGAGATTGCGGGTGGCCGCTGCAACATGCTGCGGCAGGTTGAGCAGGTCGGGCGTGATCGGGTTGCTGCCGCTCAACAGCGCGGCGCGTTCGATCGCATTCTTCAATTCGCGCACGTTGCCCGGCCACGGATAACCGAGCAACGCCTCGCGCGCAGCATCGCCAAGTTCGGCGCGGCCATCCAGAAAGAATTCGGCCAGCGGCAGGATGTCATCGCTGCGTTCGGTCAGCGGCGGCAGGTTCACCTCGATCACATTGAGGCGGTAATACAGATCCTCGCGGAAGGTGCCGGCGCGGATCATCGCCTTGAGGTCGGCATTGGTCGCCGACAGCACGCGCACCTTGACCTGGCGCGTGCGACCGGAGCCGAGCCGTTCGAACTGGCCGGTCTCCAGCACGCGCAGCAGTTTCATCTGGCCGGGCAATGGCAGGTTGCCGATCTCGTCGAGGAACAGCGTGCCACCATCGGCCAGTTCGAAACGCCCCTCGCGCGCCTTGTTCGCGCCGGTATAGGCGCCGGCATCGGCACCGAACAGTTCGGCCTCGATCAGCTCGCCCGGCAACGCACCGCAGTTCACCGCGACGAACGCACCGCGCTTGACCGCCGAGTTCGCGTGCACGATCGCCGCGATGCGCTCCTTGCCGGTGCCGTTGGGGCCGGTGATCAGCACCGGCACGTCCGAACGGGCGATCTGGCAGGCCAGATCCAGCGTGCGTGCCATCGCCTCGGAGGCGAACACCAGACCATCCAGTTCGTACTTGCGCTGCAGCTGCTCACGCCGCTGGCGGCGCTCGCGCCGGCTGCGGGTCATCTCGCGGGTGGACTCGGACAGCTCCAGCAGATTCTCCACCGTGGCCAGCAGCTTGCTGTCGTCCCACGGCTTGCCCAGGTAATCGGCGGCGCCGGCCTTGACCAGCTCCACCGCGGTTTCCAGATGCGTCCACGCGGTCAGCAAAATCACCGGCAGGTCGGCATGCCGCTCGCGGATCGCGCGGAACAGCGCCACGCCTTCCTCGCCCGAGGTGGTGTCGGTGGTGAAGTTCATGTCCTGGATCACCACGTCGACCGCTTCGCGTTCGAGCAGCGCCAGCCCTTCGTCCGGCGTCAGCGCGGTGAGCGGGCGGATCTCGTGCAACGACAGCGCCAGCGAGAGCGCCTCGCCCACGGCCGGATTGTCGTCGATGATCAGTACGGTACGCATTTTTCTTCTGCACATGCGGACATGGATGCCGCTCCCGCCGCAAAGGTTGCCATGACTATCGGACTATTCACAGCTGCCAGTCACCGGATCCATCGGCAGCAGCATCCGCCGACCCGCAGCAGGCTGTCCCATGCAAGCATGCGTCGCATCGCGTCTCCTCTGCCTGCCCGGCCTCACAGCCAAGCGCCTCCCCGGGAATGTGCCCGGAGAGGCGTACAGCGTTTATTCCGCTGTCGGGTGCACCGGCGCCTTGCCGGCCTTCACCGCGGCAATCCATGCATTCGTGCGCGCTTCCAGCACGTCCAGCGGCAACGCGCCGCCGTCGAGGATCTCGTCGTGGAACGAGCGGATGTCGAATTTGTCACCCAGCTCCTGCTTCGCCCGCGTGCGCAATTCGAGAATCTTCAGCTCGCCGGTCTTGTAGGCCAGCGCCTGACCCGGCCAGGTGATGTAACGATCGGTCTCGGCCTGCACGTCCGGCTCGTCCTCGCTGGAATGGGCGTGGAAGAAGTCCACCATCTGCTGCCGCGTCCAGTGCTTGTAGTGCACGCCGGTGTCGAGCACCAGGCGATCCGCACGCAGCAGCTCGTCGGACAGCCGGCCGTAGTCGGACAGCGGATTCTTGTATAAACCGATGTCCTTGCCGAGCTGTTCCGAATACAGCGCCCAGCCCTCGATGTAGGCGGTATAGCCGGCCTGCTGGCGGAACGGTGGCAGCTTCGGCAGCGTCTGCGCGATCGAGATCTGCAGATGATGGCCGGGAATGCCTTCGTGGTACGAGGTCGACTCGATCGTCAGCACGCTGCGGTTGGCGAAGTCGCCGGTGTTGACGAAAATCTGTCCCGGCCGCGAGCCATCCGGCGTGCCCTGGTGATATTCGGCCGCAGCGGCTTCCTTCTCGCGGAACGCCTCGACCGGCACCACCACCACCTTGGTCTTCGGCAGCATGCCGAACAGCTTCGGCAGCTCCGGCTGCATCTGCGCCAGATAGCCACGGTAGCGGTTGAGGATGTCCTCGCGCGAGCTGGCATGCGTCTTCGGATTGGTTTTCAGCGAGGCACGGAAGCTGGCCAGATCGGCAAAGCCCTGCGACTTGGCGATCGCCGTCATCTCGCCTTCGATCCGCTTGACCTCGGCCAGGCCGATCTCGTGAATCTGCTGCGGGGTGTTGTTGGTGGTGGTCATCTGCTCGACGTCGTAGCGATAGATCGCATCGCCGTTCGGCAAGTCCCACACACCTGGCTGGTCGCGCCCGTGCGGCGCGTAATCCCTGGCCACGAACTGCCCGAGCTTGCTGTAGGCCGGACGCACGTCGTGGTCGATCGCGGCCAGGATCGCGTCATGCAGGCGCTGCTGGTCGGCCGCCGACATCGACTTCGGAAAATGTTTCAGCGGCTCGGCAAACACGCTGTCCATGCCGGCCGGCTTCGCGATGCTGGCGATCTGCACGACCACTTTTTCCAGCAGGTATTTCGGCGGCATCATCTTGTCGGCGAGACCCTTCTTCGCCACCGTGGTCACCTGATCGAGCAGCTGCGGCACTGCCTTGAGGCGTGCCAGGTAATCCTCGTACTGCTTGGTGTTGTTGAATGGAATCGAGCTGACAAAGCCAGCCAGTTGCAGATGCACGCCGCTCATCTGATCCAGCGGCATCTCGTACAACTTCAGGTCGAAGCCGCGCAGCTGATCCTTCAGCTGACGCACCATCAGCTGCTGGTTGAGCTTGTCGCTGTCGGCAAAACCAGTGGTGTCGATCGCCTTGAAGCGCTTGAGGAAGTCCTCGGTCGCGGTGTGCTCGGCCGCCACATGCGCGAGCGACGCATCGCTCCAGCGATCGTTGTAGCGCAGGTCGCCGAGGATCGTCGCGAACTCCGGCGAGTTCTGCAGCGAATGCTGCCACTGCTCCGCCAGCAGCGCATTCAGCGCATTCACCCGCGTCGCGACATCCGTCGACGCCGCCCGCGCGGCCGGCGCTGCCTGCACGGATGAAGCAAGGGTCACCGAGCCCAGCAGGCTCGCACAGATCAGCAATGGCAACGTTTTCATCAAGCAAACCCTCCCGAGTTATGAATCACGATTGTGCCTGCCACGGGTTCAGTCATCCCGTGCCAGATAGCACGGTTCTCACACCGATCGCGTCGCCACCACCGGTGGCACCGCCGCCGCACGCAGCGCCGGGCCGAGCACCGCCAGCTGGCCCAGTCCCCACAATACCAAGGCGCCGATCGGCAGGTAATACAGCGGCAACCGCGGCAGTTCGTACTGCGTCATCAGCACGAGGTTCAGTGCGCACGCCAGCAGCGTGCCGAACACGACACCGGCTGTCACGATCAGGAAATTCTCGGTCTGGAAATAACGCAGGATGTCGCCGCGGGTGGCACCGATGGCACGACGAATGCCGATCTGCCGGGTGCGTTGCTGCACCCAGAAATTCGCCAGCCCGGTGATGCCCAACGCGGTGACGAACAGCAGTCCCGACACGGATGCCAGCAGCAGTCCGATCATGGTGGTGTCGTGCTGGAAGAACTGCGCGCGTATCTGGGTATAGGTCTGCATCCGTTTCGGGTCGATGATGCGGTTCGGGTTGACCTGCACGAGCGTGGCCGCCGCGGCTTGGAGCACGCGCTGGCGATCCTGCGGCGTGCTGCGCAACACGTAGGTCACGCCGGAGCCTTCCGGCTGCTGTGGCCAGATCATGCTGTCGTAGTCGACACCCGGCTGGCGCAGGTTCGGTCGCAACAGCTGGTCGACGATGCCGACCACACGGATGAACTTGTCGCCGTCGTACATGCTCTGTCCCAGCGCCGACTGGCCAGGATACAGGTGCTGCGCCAGTGCGCGAGTGATGATGGCGACGGCGGGCTTGCCCTTGGTCACGTACTCGTCCGGCCCGAAATCGCGTCCCTCGACCAAGCGCAGACCCCATGTACTGATCAAACCTTGCGTGCCGTCGTAGACGCTGGGTTCCACGCAGCCGCTGCCTTTTATCGAATTGAGTTGCATCGCGCGATCCAACGCCTGTTTGCTGGGGCAGGTGCCATGGGACGAATCGTTCTGGTTCAGCGGCATTGAATAGCTGATCGCCACCACGGATTGCACGCCGGGCACTGCACGCAACGCTGCCAGATCAACAGCATGCTGTGCTTGCGGGTTTTC
This sequence comes from Rhodanobacter sp., assembly GCA_036724165.1. GTDB lineage: Bacteria > Pseudomonadota > Gammaproteobacteria > Xanthomonadales > Rhodanobacteraceae > Rhodanobacter. The sequence goes on along the minus strand of DAIMGD010000042.1, from coordinate 7,988 downwards.
GTCCTTCTCGATGCCCGTGCTGCGGATCATCGAGAGCTCATTCTCAGCGATGCCAGTGGGTACGCTGATCCGCTCGACGCGGCTGGCGATCATGAACACCGCATTGCAAACAATGGCGCAGGTAAACGCCACCTGCAGCGTCAGCAGCAACGCGGTGAGCTTGTGGTGACGCAAGCTGGAAAGTATCGGTCGCAATGGCATGTCGGCATCCTTCCAGGTCAGAGGATTTTCAGTTGCAGAGCTGGTGGTACGTGGCACGCACGCCACGCTGGCAGCAAGCCAGCCAACATACTGGCGACAATCGCCAGAGCGAACGTGCCCAGCAACATCGGAACATCCATTTGCGCCAGCTGCGCGTAGTCGTCGGGACGATGCCGCACGGTCCACAAGCCGAGCTGCGCGATCAACAACCCCAGCACGCCGCCAGCCACGCCGATCAGTGCGGACTCGATGCCCAGCTGAAGGAAGATGTCGTGCCGCCGCGCACCCAACGCCCGGCGCACGCTGATCTCGCCGCTGCGACGCAGGAACTTCGCCAGCAGCAAGGCCACGATATTGGTCATGCACACCAGCAGAAAGCCCAGCGCCAGCCACAGTTGCAGGCGCACGTCATTTGGTACCAGGTTCTCATGCGCCAGCCAGTCCATCAGGCGGTACAGCTTCGCGTCGGTAGGCGGTCGCTCGAAGCGACCCAGCACTTTCTGCTGCGCGGAGTAGTCGACCAGAAACTGGCGATAGGCTGCAGCCTGTGCGGGACTCTTCAATTGCACCCAAAACTGCAGCCACGACATGTTGGCGCTGGTGGTCATATCCGAAGAATCGTTCTTGCCCCAGCCGGATTGATTACCGCTGACCTGCAACTTCAGATCCATCGCCACGGACAGCGGCAGGAAGAACTGATCGGTGTCGCTGTACATGCTGGCTGCAGCATCGGCGTAGAACAGTGGCCGCGGCTGCCAATCGGCCGTCACGCCGATCACGCGGAAATCGCTCTCTCCAAGCCGTATCGTCTGGCCGAGGCTGTTCGCGTTGCCGAACAGCTTGCGGTTGAGCGTGTCGCTCAACACGACTACGCGCGTCCGCGCCTCGTCATCCGCCGGCGACCAGCCTTGCCCGCGCTCGAAAGGCACGCCGAACAGCGCAAAGAAATCCGCCGTGGCATAGCGTCCATCGACATCGAATGGCCGCGTACCGTCCCGTCCCGGACGCACGAGCGACTGCCCGCCAGCCATCGCCGCCTGCCGTTCGGCACGATGTGCCTTGAGCAACGCCATCGCATCGGGCCAGGTGAAGTTGTTGGTGGGATCAGGCCCATCGCCACTCTGTTTGTAGTCCAGCGGCAACGGATCCAGATGCGGGTAATACAGCTGCGCACTGCGTCCCGGCAACGGATCGCCCGACATCACATGCAGCACGGTGACCATCGTCATGCTGGCGCCGATGCCGAGACCGATTGCCAGCACCATCAGTGCGGTAAGGATCGGACTGCGCCTGAGGCTGCGCATTGCCAGTTCGAGGTAATAACCAAACATTTCCATTCACTCCGTCATTGCAGCGTTCCGTCACCCAACGGGATTGTTCATGCCACCCTCGTCGCCACCACCGGCGGCACGTTGGAAGCGCGGCGGGCCGGCACAAACACCGCGACCTGCCCGAGCACCAGCATCGCCAGCACGCCCATCAGCACATAGCTCAGCGGCATGCGTGCCATCTCGTAATGCGCCATCAGCCACAGGTTGATGACGAGTGCCAGCAGCACGCCCAGCACCACGCCGATGCCGGCAATCAGCAGGTTCTCGATCTGGAAGTAATGCAGGATATCGATCCGCCGCGCACCCAGCGCACGCCGCACGCCGATCTGCTTGCGCCGCTGGCCGACCCAGAAACTGGTGAGGCCGACGATGCCGGCGGCGGTGACGCAGAGCAGGATCAGGCTGATCACGCCCATCAGCAGCGCCATGCCGCGATCACCGCGGTAGACCTTGGCGCGGATCTCGGAGAATGGCTGGATACCCCAGGAATCCGGCATCTCGCGCATCGGGTTGACTGCCAGCAACGCCTTGCGTGCTTCGCGCATCACGGCCTGCTCGCGCCCCGGTTTCGCGCGTACCGCGTAGCTCGCGAAAGCGCCATCCAGGCGAACCGGCTCCAGCACCGAGTTGTAGACCCAGCTGCTTCCTGGCTCCGAGAGTCGCGGCAGCGTCGGTGTCTGCAGGCGTTCGACGATGCCCACGATGGTCGCCGGCTTGCCCTCCTGGTACACCGTCTTGCCCAGCGCATCGCCCCGCGGGAAAAGTTTGTCGGCCACCGGCTTGCTCACGATGATCACCGGTGCAGCGGCTGGACTGTTGATGATGTGATGCAGGATCTCGCCGGCATGGAAATCGCGACCGGCTATCAGCTGCAAGCCCAGGGTGGAACGCAGATGTTCGTCGCCGTAATAGTAGGCGACCTCAAGGTTCATCGCGCCCTGCTGTTGCGGGGTGAGGGTGAGTCCGCCGCTCCAGACCGCGCCTTGTATCGGCATGCTGGTGGACGCGGCGACCTCCTGCACATCCGGCAGGCTGCGCAGGGTCTGCAGATCCGTGCGCTGCAGTGCGTCGAGTTTGTCGATGGAAGCGGGGTCGTCGCCACTGGGCGCCTCCAGCCACCTCTGCGCGATGCGGATCAGATTGTTCTCGGCGATGCCGGTCGGGCGACTCACGCGCTCGATACGCTGGCCAATGATGAACATGGCATTGCAGACGATCGCCAGCGTCAACGCGATCTGCAACGCGATCAGCAGCACACCGGTCTTGTGTCGACGCAGGGCGGAGAGGATCGGGTGGAGTTTCATGCGCGATCCTCAGTTCGTCTTCAGCTGCCACGCGGGCTGCACGCGCGAGGCGCGCAAGGCGGGGTACAGGCCGGCGAGCAAGGTGGCGACCACCGCCATCAGCAGGGTGAGCAAAAGCAGGGTCGGGTCGATCCGCGCCAAACCGGCCATCCATACCGGCAGGACCAGCCCGATACTGAGTACGCCCGCACCGGTGAACAGCAGACCCAGTACGCCGCCGCCCACACCGATCACCGCGGCCTCGGCGAGAAACTGCGCGCAGATCGCACCGCGCGATGCACCCAGCGCGCGCCGCACGCCGATCTCGCCACTGCGGCGCAGAAACCTGGCCAGCAACAGGCCCACCGTATTGACCAGGCACACGATCAGCAGGCCCAGCGCCACCAGCATCGACACCTTGGTGTCGCTGGGCACCACATGCTGCTCATCGAGAAACGCCGGCACATCGCGCAGGTGGTTGTTCGGTGGCCAGTGAAAACGGCCGGCCTGTTGCTGGATGCGTGCATAGTTGTCGAGGTATTGCCGATAGCGTTGCACGGCCGTCGCGTCGTCGAGCTCGACCATGTAGGACACCCACACGCAATTTGAATGTTGCAAGCCGACGAAGCCGGCCTCGGTCGGCAACGCGCCAGTCGGGCAATCGCTGGCGGAGTTTTCCATGTTGGCCGCAATCGCACGCTGGAACGGCAGAAACAGATCGGGGCCGTCGACGGTGAAGCCACCGCTGTCCGGCACATCGTAGAAAACCGGCTGCGGATTCCAGTCGTCCAGCACGCCGACCACGCGATAGTCCTTGCCTGAAATACTGACCGTCTTGCCCACGCTGTCGGCGCCGCCAAACAGCTTCTGGTTGAGACCGTCGCTGATCACCGCAACGGGTGCCTGCTGCGCATCGTCGTCGGCGCTCCAGCCGCTGCCGTACTTGAACGGCACATCCAGCATCGGGAAAAACTGGCTGTAGACCGCATAGCCAGCGAGCGGAATCGGGGTCTGTCGGGTACCCGCCGGCAGCGCCGACGGTGCGATCGAGTAGATCGCCGACTGCCGGACGGCACGATGCTCGCGCATCAGCGCCATCACATCGGCATAGTCCAGCGCCTCGCCATCGCTGGCCCGGTGCTCCGGGCCCCACACGTCGATCTGCGGTACGAACAGCTGCGACGATTTCCACGGAATCGGATCGCCGGACACGGCACGAAATACCGACCAGGTGGTCATCGACGACGCCACGCCGAAGCCGATCGCCAGCATCATCAGCACGGTAAGGCCGGGGCTGCGCTTCAGGCTGCGCAAGGCCAGTTCAAGGTAGTAGCCGAACATTTGCACCCGTGATCTTCCTCGCCCCGGCAAACAGGAAGTCGCCTTCCCCAACCCTCCCCTTTCGCCGGGGAGGGAATCAAAAGCATCACACCGACCGCGTCGCCACCACCGGCGGCACCGCCGCCGCACGCAGCGCCGGGCCGAGCACCGCCAGCTGGCCCAGTCCCCACAATACCAAGGCGCCGATCGGCAGGTAGTACAGCGGCAGCCGCGGCAGTTCGTACTGCGTCATCAACAGCAGGTTCAGTGCGAATGCCAGCAGCATGCCCAGCACGATACCGAACGTGACGATCAGGAAGTTCTCGATCTGGAAGTAACGCAGGATGTCGCGGCGGGTCGCGCCGATCGCGCGGCGGATGCCGATCTGCTTGCGCCGCTGGCCGACCCAGAAACTGGCGAGGCCGACGATGCCCAGTGCGGTGACCAGCAGCAGCGAGACGATCACGCCCACCAGCATGCCGATCATCGCGCGGTCCTTCTGGAAGCTGCTGATGCGCAACTCGTTGATGGTATGCGTGCCGTCCTGATCGATCACGGCATCCGGCGCGATCTTCGGCAGCATGGCGCGGGCATCGCGCAGGACCCGAAGCATGTCTTTCGGAGCGGCCCGCAGCAGGTAGCTGCCGGAGAGATAGATGCCCGATTGTGCCGGCACGAAGATCGACCAGTCCTTGCTGTCGCCCGGCCAGCCCGTCGGATCGGGGCGCACCAGATGATCGATCACGCCGACCACGCGAAAGTGCGACTTGTCGAGCCAGAACTCCTTGCCCAGCGGATCGGCGCCTGGCCAGAGATGCTCGGCGAGAGCCCGGGTCACCTGCACCGATGCGTCGTCTGGCATCAGGCCGGTGAAGGCGCGGAAATCGTCAGCCTGCGGACCTCGGCCGGCCACCAGTGTCGTGCCCAGCGCCTGCAGGCTCCCCGGCCCGCCGACATAGAACTCCACCACGCCACCGAAGTGCTGGCCAGCCATGTCCAGGGTGATGCCCGCAGTGCCGCGGCGGGCGCCAAACGGAATGGAATTGAGCAGGCTCACCGACTGCACGCCGGAAATCCCGCCGAGGCCGGCCAGCACCCGTGCGTTGAGATCGACCGCATGATCGTCCTCGTAGCCGGCCAGTTGCACCGTCGCCAGCGAGGATTCATCGATGCCGCTGTCGACATGGATCAAGGCGATCCGGTTCGCGATCAGGAAGCAGGCATTGCAGAGCACCGCGCAGGCCAGCGCGATTTCCAGCGCGATCAGCAGCGTGGCCATGCGGTGACGGCGCAGCGCGGCAAGGATGGGTTGAATCTGCATCGCCGTGTTCCTCAGAGAGCTTTCAGTTGCAGGCCCGGCGCCACCCGGCTGGCCCGGTATGCAGGCAGCAGTCCGGCCAGCAGGCTGGCGGCAATGGCCATGACGAAGGTGACGACGAACATCGACACATCGAGATGGACCAGGTCGGCATACGCCGTCGGTTGCTGGCGTATGAGCCACAACCCGGCAAGGGTCAGCAGCAAGCCGCCGGCGCCACCGATCAGACCGACCAGGCCCGCCTCCACCAGGCACTGCGAAAACACCGCGCCCCGGCTTGCACCGAGCGCGCGTCGCACGCCGATCTCGCCACTGCGGCGAAGGAATTTCGCCAGCAAAAGGCCAATCGTGTTGAACAAACAGATGGCGAGAAACGCGAACGCCAGCCAGGTCTGCAGCCGCACGTCGCTGGGCACCACGCCGTTGTAGTCGAGCCATTGCATCAGGCTGCGCAGGCGGGTGTTCTGCGGTCGCACGACGCGGCCCAGCACTTTCTGCTGGGCCGCGTAGCCATCCAGGAACCGCTTGTATGCGGCAACCTTGCCGGCATCGCACAGTTGCACCCATACCCGGATCCACACGCAGGGCGAGTTCTGCAGATGTCCCGGCCGCGATGGCATGTGCCAGCAGGTGAACTGGTGGAAATTTCCGTCGTTGAGTTCGAGCCCGGTGAAGAATGGCGTGAAGACATCTTCCGTCTTGCCGTAGAAATCCGCCGTATCGCCATTCGCGAAACGACCGCCGGCAACTTCGTAGAACACCGGCGAGGGGCGCCATGGCGCGAGCACACCGACGATGCGCACATCCGTGTCGCGCAGACGCAGGATGTGGCCCACGCTGTCGCGACCGCCAAACAGCTTCAGATTGAGATCGGCGGAAATCACCGCGACCTGCGCACGTTTCGCGTCGTCATCCGACGTCCAGGCACCGCCGTACTGGAACGGCACGTCGAACATCGGGAAAAAGTCGGTGGTGGTCGACAGCATGTTGGGCATCAGCGCCGGCTGGTTGATCTCGGGCGCGCGCAGGCGCACCGGGCTGTCCACGATCAGCGTCTGGCGATCGGCACGGCGCGCGTTCCACAAGTCAACCGCGGACTGGTAATCGAGCACGTCCAGCGGCTCCTTGAAATCGCCCGGCGTCGGATTCGCATCAAGCTGGGGATAGAACAGCGTGCCGCTGCGGCTCGGCACCGGATCGCCGGAGAGCAGATGCATCACCGTCAGCGTGGTCATGCTGGCGCCGATGCCGGCGGCGATCGCCAGCACCATCAGCGCGGTCAGCACCTTGTTGCGCTTCAGGCTGCGCAGCGCGAGGTCGAGGTAATAGCCGAACATCCGATTCACTCCATGCAGATCCTCTCGCGCACACACCGGAGAGGTGGACAAACTTCACACCGATCTTGTCGCCACTACCGGCGGCACCGCCGCCGCCCGCAGCGCCGGACCGAGCACGGCGATCTGCCCGATCAGCCACAACGCGATAGCACCGACCGGGAAATAGATGGCGGGAAGACGCGGCAACTCGTAGTGGCTCATCAGGAACAGGTTGATGCCATAGGCCAGCGCCATGCCGAGCGCGATGCCAAACGTGGCGAGCACGAAATTCTCGGTCTGGAAGTAGTGCAGGATGTTGCTGCGGGTGGCACCCAGCGCGCGGCGCACGCCGATCGTGCGGCGGCGCTGCGCGACCCAGAAGCTGGCCAGCCCGACGATGCCCAGCGCGGTGACGATCAGCAATGCCGCGATCACCCCGACCAGCATGCCGGCCATCGCGCGGTCGTCCTGGAAAAACTTCCGGCGCACTTCGTCGAAGCTGCGCTGGGTGGTCACCACACGCTGCGGGTCGGCCTTCTTCAGGGCGGCCAGCGCCGCGGCCAGCACGTTCGCGCGATCCTCCGGCCGGGTGCGGATCAGGTAGCTCTGGTCCTTGCTCGCGCCCATGCGCAGCGGCACGACCATCGTGTATTGCGCCTTGGCCTCGTCATAGGCATTCGGCCGCGCCAGGCTGTCCAGCACACCGACCACACGCAGGCCCACCACGGGCGTGAGGTAGATGATGCGGCCCAGCGGGTTCTGTCCTGGCCACAGTCGCTCGGCCAGGGTCTGGGTGATCAGGGTCACGTGCGGCAGGCTCTTGCTGTCGCCGGTACCGAGCGCCTTCATCGCGGTCTCCACGTCGACGAAGTCATCGGCCTGCAGGTCGCGCCCGGAGACAAGCCGGGTGCCCAGCGTCTGCACCAGGTTTTCGCCGAAGTAGGTGGTTGCGTTGAGCGTGCGATCGGGCTGCGCCGGGTCGAGCCGGAGGTTGGCGTTCGACGACGAGCTGCCGAACGGCACCTGGTTGGAGGAAGCCACCGAGAGCACCCCGGGCACCTGCCTGAGCACGGCCATGTCCTCGACCATGCGCGCATACGGATTGGACGGCGTCATCACGTCGGCCACCTGGATCTGCAACAGCTCGTGTTCGGCCACGCCGCTGGGCATGTCCATGCGCTGCAGGCGCTGGGTGATCAGGAACACCGCGTTGCAGACG
>DAIMGD010000041.1:0-13638 GCA_036724165.1 Rhodanobacter sp. | reverse complement strand
GATTTGCGCGGCGCGATGCAGGAAGCGCGCGCGGCGGTAGTAGCCGAGCCCGGACCACAGCGCCAGCACGCTGTCCTCGTCGGCGGCGGCGAGATCGCGCAGCGTCGGCAGTGCATGGATGAAGCGCTCGAAGTAACCGATGACGGTGACGACCTGGGTCTGCTGCAGCATCACCTCGGACAGCCACACGCGGTAGGCGTCGCGCGGGTGTTGCCACGGCAGATCCTTGCGGCCGTGCTGGTCGAACCAGCGCAGCAGGCGGCTGGCCAAGGTTGCGCTCATGGCTTCTCCACGGCGACGGAGTTCAACGGAACGCGGCACACGGTGATCCGGTGGCGCGCGGCTGCCTGAGCATGCACGGTCACTTTTGTCTGGACGGCTGTTTGCTGGCGGCCTTCGCCGGTGCTGCGGCGGTGCTGGCGGTGGCGGGCACGCTGTCGCCGGCCTGCACGGTGAGGCCTTCGATGCTGACGCCGCCGGTTTCGATGTTCGCGATTTCCATGTGGCCGCTGCCCGGCGGCACGCTCAGTTGCGGATGCTGCTCATTGCCGAGCTGGCTCCACCAGTGCGCCAGCGCCAGCGGCGGCAGACGCAGGTCGGCGTGGTTGTCGGGGCCGTCGAGTTTCAGCGCGAGCAGCAGCGGATCGTTCTGGTCGGCGGGCGTCAGCGCCAGCGAAAGGGCGTACTGGCCGGCATTCGCCTGATCGAGCGTGCCGGTCAGCGTGGCCGCTGCGTCCGCCGCGCCGTGCCAGTGCGCGTTGCCGTTCATCAGCAGGGTGAGCGCACGGCCCTGGGTCAGGTGCAGGTTGATGTTGTCCAGCTGCAGCGCGTTGCCCTGGATGCGCGGGGTCGTGGACAGCCGCAATTGCATCGACATGCCGCCGGCGGAGGTGGCCGACATGCTCAGCGGAAACAACTTGCCCGAGGCGAGGCAGCCGGCTTCGAGCGAGACATTGCCGAGCAGCACCTGATCGCCGCGGAGCACGCTGCCGTGGCTGATGCTGATGCCGCTGTCGATCCGCGGGATATTCGGCGGCGCGCCCTGGGGCCGCGCGGGCAGTGCGGCCAGCCACGCCTGCAGCGCATTCAGATCGACCCGCGGCGAATCGATCTGCAGCTGGGTGATCACGGTGGGGCCGCCGAACAGCGTCTGCCATGGCAGTGCCAGGCGGCCGCGCGCGGCGAGCAGGATCGGTGCGTTGGCATCCTTCGCGTTGAGCGTGATGCCGGACAGTTCCAGCGCCGGGCGCGGAAACAGGGTCGGGCTGGCCGGGCTGGCCAGGTTCAGTTCCAGCCCGGCATTGCGCGCCTGGGTCTGCAGCATCGCGGTGAAGCGATCCGGCTGCAGCAGCACATAGGCCGCCACGACCGCCGTGAGCACGGCGGTCAGCAGCAGACCGCCAAGCACCAGCAGGACCAGTCGCAGCCGTGGCGGCATCGCTCAGCCCCGTCGTTGCGCTGATTCAGTCATGGCTCTGCCCGTCGCGGCCCAGGCTGGCCGGCAGCAGGCCGTCGACAAACGCCTCGGCCTCGAACACGCGCAGGTCGGTGGCGGTTTCGCCCAGTCCCACGTAGCGGATCGGCAGGCCGAATTCGCGCGCCAGCGCAAACACCACGCCGCCCTTGGCGGTGCCGTCGAGCTTGGTCACAACCAGGCCGGTGACGCCGACGATCTGCAGGAACTGGCGGACCTGGTTGATCGCGTTCTGGCCGGTGGTGCCGTCGATCACCATCAGCACTTCATGCGGCGCATCGGCATCGAGCTTCTTCAATACGCGGGCGATCTTGCCCAGTTCGTCCATCAGTCCGCCCTGGGTATGTAGGCGGCCGGCGGTGTCGGCGATCAGCACGTCCATGTTGCGCGAGCGCGCGGCCTGCAGCGCATCGAAGATCACGCTGGCGGAGTCGGCGTCCTGCCCCTGCGAGATCACCGGCACCTGGTTGCGCTCGCCCCAGGCCTTGAGCTGCTCGACCGCGGCGGCGCGGAAGGTGTCGCCGGCGGCCAGCATCACCGCGCGTTTCTCATCGCGCCAGCGGCGTGCCAGCTTGCCGATGGTGGTGGTCTTGCCGGCGCCGTTGATGCCGACGACGAGCACCACGAACGGCTGCCTGCCGCGCACGTCCAGCGGCTGCTCGACCGGCCTGAGCAGGGCGATCAGGGCCTGGCGCAGCGCCGCCAGCAACGCGGGAGCGTCGGCGAACTCGCGCTTGTGCATGCGCTTGCGCAGGTCCTCCACCAGCGCGGTGCTGGCCTCGACGCCGACGTCGGCGCTGATCAGGGTGGTTTCCAGTTCGTCGAGCAGCTCGTCGTCGAGCTTGGGATGGCGCACGAACAGCGAGCTCAGCCCGCGCGCAAACGAGTTGCCGGCCAGTCGTTCGCGCCAGCTGCGCTTGCCTGGCGCGGGCTGATCGGAGGCGCTGCCGGGTTCGACGGTCGTCGCCGCATGGCCGGCGGGCACCGCGAAGCGCTCGCTGTCGGGCTGCAGGTCGGCGGGCGCGGGGATCTCGGTCAGCATCTCGGTCAGCAGCGGGGTGCCGCTCTCGACCGCTGCGATATCGGCCGGCGCCTTGGCGGCGGGTTGCTCCGCGGCATCATCGGCGGCCTTCTTCTTCCAGAACTTGAGCATTGCGGGTGCGATTCAAAGACAATGGGCGGCATGCTAACACTCCAACCTGTACCGCCCGCTGAGGGCTGCGCATCATGGTGGCGCGGTTGAGCAGCGGGCGTGCCGCGGCCGCCGGGCGCATCCGCATCATCGGTGGCAGCCTGCGCAATTCGCGGCTTGAGGTGCCGGATCTGCCGGGCCTGCGGCCGACCACCGAGCGGGTGCGCGAGACGCTGTTCAACTGGCTGGCCCCGATGATCGACGGTGCGCGCTGCCTGGATCTATTCGCAGGCACCGGCGCGCTGGGCATCGAGGCGTTGTCGCGTGGCGCGGCCAGCGTGCAATTCGTCGAGCGCGATGCGCGCGCGGCCCACGCGCTGCGCGACAACCTCGCGCGACTCAAGGCCACCGCCTGCCCGGTCGCGATAGCCGATGCGCAGTCGTTTCTGCAGGGTGCAGCGCAGCCGCAGGAGCTGGTCTTTCTCGATCCGCCCTTTGCGCTGGAACTGTGGGCGGCGCTGGCGCAGCAGCTGGAGTCGTCCGGCTGGCTGGCCGCGCAGGCCTGGATTTACGTGGAGTCGCCGCGCACCAGCCTGCCGTTGCTGCCGTCGAGCTGGCGGCTGCACCGCGAAGGTCAGGCGGGCGAGGTGCGTTTCGCGCTCTATCGGCGTGCGCTTCCGTTAAGCTAGGCCATCTTTGACTGCCACCTTCGACCCGTGAGCAAATCCTTGGGCAACCCACGCTTGGCCGTCTACCCGGGCACCTTTGATCCGATCACCAACGGTCATGCCGATCTGGTGGCGCGCGCTGCGCCGCTGTTCGACCGGGTCATCGTGGCGGTGGCCGACAGCTCCAGCAAGGGGCCAGCGTTCAACATCGACGAACGGATCACCCTGGCGCGGATGGCGCTGGCCGACCTGCCGAACGTGGAAGTGCGCGGCTTCGACTGCCTGCTGGCCACATTCGTCGAGGAAATCGGCGCCGGCGTGATCATTCGCGGCCTGCGCGCGGTGTCGGATTTCGAGTACGAATTCCAGCTGGCCAGCATGAATCGCCACCTGATTCCGCAGGCGGAAACGCTGTTCCTGACGCCGGCGGAGCAATACAGCTTCATTTCCTCGTCGCTGGTGCGCGAGATCGGCCGCCTCGGCGGCGATATCTCCGGTTTCGTGCATCCCGCAGTTCAACAGGCCATGCGTCAGCGTTGGCAGAAAAGCCGCACCGGCTTCAACAAGCAACCCGAAACAGAAGGTGATAACCATGCGTAAGTTCGTTCTCATTGCCGCCATCGCGCTGATCGCCAGCCTGGGCCTGAGTGCCTGCAACAAGCAGCAGGATGGCCAGCAGGCTACCCAGCAGGCCCAGCAGGCGACCAAGCCGACCAGCCCCACTGACAGCAAGGCGTGGAATGTCTATCTCGGCCAGATCGTGCAGAAGAACATGCAGGGCATGAGCGCCAGCCAGCCGTATGCCTACATGGTGGCAGCCGGTGACAGCGATGACATCAAGGCGCAGAACGAGCGTCAGCTGCAGAGTGTGCAGGATACGGTGGCCCGTGGCGTGTTGCCCGGCAACATGCTGGTTTTCGGCGGCCCGGATTCGACCAAGACCGCCGACCTGGTCGTGGCGGCGTTCAAGGATGCCAAGCCCGGCTCGTTCAAGGACGTGATCGTCCTGTTCATTGGCGACAAGGTCGACGAACAGCGCGTTACCGATACGCTGAAGCCGACCGGCGCGACGATCCGCTTCGTCGCCATGTGAAGCGAATGCCGCGCCGGCCCCGCCGGCGCGGCCTGCATGCGGCGCTCTCCCGCATGCGGTGAGCACCGTTGCGGGGCGCAGGTCGCCGTGAGGTATCGGCGTGCCGGTGCGCTTCCCCCAGGCGTCACGCCCCAGCATGTAGTATCGAAAGCCATGTCCCTGAAAATCCTCGACACCTGCGTCAACTGCGACGTCTGCGAACCCGCTTGCCCGAACAAGGCCATCTCGCTGGGCGAGGAGTTCTATGTCATCGACCCGGCGCTGTGTACCGAATGCGTCGGTCATCATGACGAGCCGCAATGTGTGGTGGTCTGTCCGGTCGAGTGCATCCTCAGTGACCCCGAACATGTCGAGTCGCCCGAGCAACTCGATCTCAAGTACCGGCACCTGATGACCATGGAGTCTGCTGCATGAATTTCCCCCTGCGCCGGCGCCTGCCGTGCCTGAGCCTGCCATTCCTGATCGTGCTGTCACTGGGTTCGTCGTTGCCGCTCGGCGAGGCGTTCGCGGCCGCTGGCGTGCCGACAACCGATGCCGTCGCGGCGCAACAGCGTCCCGGTCATGCGGCGATCGCCAGTGCGAATTTCCTCGCCACCAAGGCCGGCCTCGAAGTGCTGGCCAAGGGCGGCAATGCGTTTGACGCCGCCGTCGCGGTCGCTTCCACGCTGTCGGTGGTGGAACCGGAAAGCTCGGGCATCGGCGGCGGCTTCATGGCGGTGCTGCATCGGGCGAAGGATGGCCGCGATGTCTTCATCGATGCCCGTGAGACCGCGCCGGCGGCCGTCGACAGCAAGGATTATCTCAATCCGGATGGCAGCCCCAATCGCGATGCCGCACTGAAAGGGCCGCTCTCGGCCGGGATTCCCGGTGAGCCGGCGGGCCTGGTCCTGATCGCCAGAAGCTATGGCAGGCTGCCGTTGCAGCAGTCGCTGGCGCCGGCGATCCGCATCGCCCGCGACGGCTTCAAACCGGATTCGCGCCTGCGCGGATCGATTGCCGCGCAGCAGAAAGATCTGCAACGCTGGCCCGCCTCGGCCGCGAAATACCTGCCCGATGGCGCGCCGCCCGCCGAGGGCGCGATCTGGCGCGACCCGGATCAGGCCCGCACGCTGGCGCTGATCGCCGCGCACGGCGACGACGGGTTCTACCGTGGTGAAACGGCCGACAGGCTGATCGCCGCGGTACATGCCGCGCACGGCAACTGGACGCCGGCCGATCTGGCCAGTTACCGGGCGAAGGAACGCACGCCGATCGTGGTGAACTATCGCGGCTACCGCATCGTCACCGCACCGCCGCCGTCGTCCGGTGGCGTGGCGATTGCCGAGATCCTCAACATCCTGTCCGGCTTCGATCTGGCCAAGCTCGATCAGCCGCATCGCGTGCACCTGATCGTCGAGGCGATGCGCCGCGCGTTCCGCGACCACAACGATTACCTGGGCGACCCGGATTTCGTGAAGATGCCGCTGGACATGCTGCTGTCGCCGTTTTACGCCGATGGCCTGCGCCAGGGCATCCTGCCGGACCAGGCCACGCCCTCGTCGATGCTGCCGCGGGCCGAGGCCAGCGAGCCGGGCATGCACACCACGCATTTCTCGATCATCGATGCCGACGGCAACATGGCGGCGGTGACCTCGACGGTGAACTACACGATGGGTTCCACCTTCGTCGCCGCCGGCACCGGGGTGCTGCTCAACGACGAGATGGACGACTTCGCGCTGGTGCCGAACAAGCCGAACGTCTATGGCCTGCTCGGCAGCGTGGCGAATGCGCCGAAGGCGGGCAAGCGGATGCTTTCGTCGATGGCCCCGAGCATCGTGATCGGCGCCGACCGCATCGCGGTGATCGGTTCGCCCGGCGGCTCCACCATCATCACCCAGGTGCTGGAAGGCATCCTGCATTTCATCGATGGCGAAAGCGCGCAGCAGATCGTCGCGCACAAGCGTTTCCATCATCAATACATGCCGGACGAGGTCGATGTCGAGGCCGGTACGTTCGACCCGGCGACCACCGATGCGCTGCAGAAGATGGGCTATGCCTTGAAGCAGCGGGCACCCTGGGGCTTCATGAACGTGGTGACCTGGGATCGCAGGACCAACCAGCTTGATGCCGCCAGCGATCCGCGGCATGCCTCCGGCCTGGGCAAGGTTCAGTAAGGCAGCTCGATGGAATTATTCGCGGTCAGCGGCAACCCGCAGCAGCTGGATGGCGGCGCCATGTTGTTCGGCCCATCCATGGGCCTCACCCTGCGCTGCGCGCAGGGCCGCCTGCAGCGTCCGGATTCGTTCCGGACGAATCCGTCGGCAACGGGATACTGATCGTCATGGAACTGTTCTCGATTCTCGGTAATTCGCAGCAACTCGACGGCGGCGCGATGTTCGGCAACGCTCCCAAGGCGCTGTGGTCGCGCTGGATTGCGCCGGATGAGCAGAACCGCATTCCGCTGGCCTGCCGCTGCCTGCTGGTGAAGGACTTGCTGGTAGACGGCGGGCACGGTCGCAACGTGTTGTTCGAGACCGGCATCGGCGCGTTCTTCGAGCCCGCGTTGCGTGAGCGTTATGGCGTGATCGAGCCGCAGCATGTGCTGCTGGAGTCGCTGGCGGCGGTGGGGCTGACCCATGAAGACATCGATGTGGTGGTGCTGTCGCACCTGCATTTCGATCACGCTGGCGGACTGCTCGCTGCGTGGGAAGCCGGGCAGCCGCCGCGCCTGCTGTTCCCGCATGCGCGTTTCGTGGTCGGTGGCGGGCATTGGCAACGCGCGCTGCAGCCGCATGCGCGTGATCGCGCCTCGTTCATTCCGGAACTGCAGCCGCTGCTGGAAGCCAGCGGCCGGCTCGAGCTGGTGGAGGGCGAGTATTCGCAGACGCTGGGCACGTCGGTGCGCTTCAGTTTTTCGGATGGCCATACGCCGGGCCTGATGCTGGCCGAAGTCGGCGGCGTGGCGTTCTGCGCGGACCTGATCCCCGGACGTTTCTGGGTGCATCTGCCGATTACCATGGGGTATGACCGCTGGCCGGAAAAACTGATCGATGAAAAGCGGATCTTTCTAGAGGACAAACTCGCACGCGACGTGCAGCTGTTCTTCACCCACGACCATGAGTGCGCCCTGGCACGGGTGACGCGCGACGAACGTGGCCGTTTCGGCACGGTCGACGAACAACGCGCGCCATGCGCCGCAACCCCGCAGGCCTTGGCCGGAGTGCACGGATGAAGCTGGGCAGACGGATGTCCATGCGCAGCCTGGCATGCAACGTCGTCGGTGCAGTGCTGGTGCTGGCCGGGATCGGCCTGGTCGCGATGACTGCGCGCAGCGCGCTGAACTATCGCGCGGTGGCCGGCCGTCACGGCGGTGAAGTGCTCGATCTGGGCGCCAACGCCAATCCGCAGGCAGGCCAGCATGGCTACATGGCGCGGTTCGTCGGAACCCCCACGGTGGTCGAGGCGCCGCATGACCCGGAGTTCAACCTGCGGGTGAATACGCCGGTGCTGGTGCGTCACGTGGAAATGTTCCAGTGGCGCGAAGTGCGCATCGGCGATGCGGTGCATTACGAACTGGACTGGGTGGACCATCCGCTCGACGCCAGTCATTTCCAGGATCCGGCCGGGCATGCCAATCCCGCGAACTTTCCGCTCAGCGGCAAGCAATACGATGCCGGCTTGGTCCAGCTGGGTGGCTTCAAGCTGTCGCCAGCGCTGGTGCACGCACTGCCCGATTCCACCCGGCAGACGCCAGATCTGAAATCACTGCCGGAAAATCTTGCAGCCAGCTTCAGCCGATACCAGGACTATCTGGTGAGCAGCGCGCATCCGGGCGATCCGCGGCTGGGCGATATACGGGTGAGCTGGGATGCCGTGCCACTGGAGCAGGTGACCATCGTTGCGCGGATCAATGGCGACCGGCTGGTGCCGGCGCCCGATGCCGCCGACGGCAAGGGTTATGACGTGGAGATCGGTGATGTGCCGTTGCTCGACATATTTCCGGACCTGCCGGTGCCACCGGATTTCGTGCTGGGCAGGCAGGTGCTGGCCGTGCTGCTGGCCGCCCTGGGTTCGCTCCTGCTGTTGTCGGCGCGCCGCAACCAGCGCGATGCACTGCTGGCGCTGGCGCTGGGTGGCCTGGTCGTGGGCCTCGTGGCCAGCGTATTGTGGCTGGGTCGCGACACCGGCAGGATGGGCGGCTGGCTGGTTGTCGCGCTGCTCGGTGCAGCTGGTGCGCTCTGGCGCCTGCGGCGGCGTCAGCCACGCCAGGACTGATGGCTTCCGCCGCCAATCGCTCAGAGATCTGCCGGTACCGGTTGCCGCAGGTTGGCATGTTCGATGAACCAGAGTCCCGCGAACAGCTTCGGGTCGATCGAATAACCTTCGGCGGCGCGCGCGAACAGCCACGCACCGGCCTCGCGACGCGGCACCTCGTGCACCACGATGTTTTCCGTTTCGTCGCCACCGCCCGGGCCGACCTTTTCCAGATCCCAGGCGCGCACGAAGGTGATCATCTCGGTGCTCATGCCCGATGACGACGGTCCGCGGTGGGTGAACTCGACCCGCTGGCAGCGGTAGCCGGTTTCTTCCTCCAGTTCGCGCTGCGCGGCCAGCAACGCACTCTCATCGGCCTGGTCCTGCAGGTCGCCGACGAGTCCGGCAGGCATCTCGATGGTGTTCTGCAGGATCGACACGCGGTATTGCTCGACGAACAGCACCTTGTCCTCGGCGGTCACCGCCAGAATGATCACCGCGCCGCCGGGATTGTTGCGCTCGGCATACTCCCAGCAACCGCGTTTGCGCAGACTCAGCCAGCGGCCTTCATGCAGGGTTTCCACCGGAGCACCGGCGTCGGCGGGAATGCGGTTTGCCTGGTCGTTCATCGCTGGCCATGGATCTGGATGCAGTGCACATGTTGACTTGCCCGACCGGCCGCTACAACCCGCGTGACGGGCTCAGCGCAGCTGGGCGCGCAGGCGGCTGCGGGTGAATGCGCCGAAACGCAACTGCTCGCACAGCCGCTCCAGCTGATCGTGTTCGCCGGGCCGGCGCAGCAGCGACTCGACCGTGGTGGCGCCGGGGGCGTCCAGTGCGATGCGGGTGAGTCGGCGATACATTCGCGCCGGTTCGGCATGCTCGCGCAATTTTGCGGCGCAGCTGGCGGCACCACGCAGGCGCAGGAAGGCCACTTCGTCGATGCGATCGAGCAGGATGTCCAGGCTGCCGAAATGGGTGAGCAGGGCCGCTGCGGTTTTCGCGCCGATGCCCGGCACGCCGGGGATGTTGTCGACCGCATCGCCGCACAAGGCAAGGTAGTCGGCTACCTGATGCGGATGCACGCCGAGCTTGTCGTGCACGCCCGGCGGCCCCCAGCGCTGGCTGCGGGCGTAATCCCATTGCTCGTCGTGTTCGCCCAGCAGCTGGCCGAAGTCCTTGTCGGCGGAGACGATCACGCTGCGCCAGCCAATCGCGCGCAGGTTCCACACGGTGCTGCCGATCAGGTCGTCCGCCTCGAAGCTGTGGTCGATCATCACGTGGATGCCGAGCGCTTCGGTGATCGCCCGGCACTGCACGAACTGCCGCTCCAGATCCGGCGGCGGCAGTTCGCGGTTGGCCTTGTACGCGGGATAGATCGCGTTGCGGAACGAGCTGGTCAGCGAAGCATCGAACGCCACCGCGATGTGCTCGGGCTGCGCGCGCTCAAGCAGTTCGCACAGGAAGCGGGCGTAGCCGTGCACGGCGTTGACCGGATGGCCGTCCGCATCGAAGAATTCATCGGGCATCGAATGCCAGGCACGAAACACGTACAGGCTGCCGTCGACCAGATGGACGGCTGGAAGTCCGTTCGCCGGCGTGTTCACGGCGTCCAGGTGCTGAGCAGATCGGCCAGCACCGGGCGATCGCGGTCGGGTACGTCGATCTGCGGCGTGCCCAGGTGGACGAAGCCGATCACGTGCTCGTGTTCGGCCAGCCCGAGCATCCGCGCCGCTTCGCTGTCGTAGGCGGCCCAGCCGGTCAGCCATTGCGCGCCATAGCCCAGCGCATGGGCACCCAGCAGCAGATTGTAGGCCACGTTGCCGGCGCACAGCTTCTGCTCGATCTCCGGCACCTTGCTGTGCGGGTCGATCCGCGCGATGACGACGATCACCAGCGGCGCGAAGGTGTAGCGCAGGCGTTCCTTTTCGCGCTTGGCTTCGGAAAGTTCGGGATGCTGCCGAATCGTCAGCGCGGCCAGTTGCCCGCCGAAACGCAGTTTCGCGTCGCCCTGCAGGCGGATCAGCCGGAACGGCACCAGCTTGCCGTGATCGGGCACGCGGATCGCGGCCTCAAGCAGTTCACGCAGCGTCGCTTCGTCCGGTGCCGGCTCGCCGAGCTGGCGCGAGGGAACCGAGTGACGCTGCTGGAGCAAGGATAACGAACCGGACATGGGGAAGACCGAAGGAGCGGAGTGTCCATGCTAGCCGGCAAGCCGCTGCCAGGCGATGGCTGTCGACGATGCGGCCATGCCGACTTCACGAACGCGCTGGCGCTTGGCATCCCGCAAATCAGGCGTAGGATGGCCACACCAAGGGGCTTCTTCAGATGAAGCGTTTGCTGATCTGCATGGTCGCATTTGCCCTGCTTGCTTTCGCGCAGGGAGCGGTGGCGCGTGCCGATGCCGAGACCAGCCCTGTCGATATTCAGCTGGACGCGCTGCCGGAGGGCCTCGACCCCGCCGCCGCCGCCGTAACTTCCGGCAGCCTTGATGCCACCTTCAAACCGGTGAAGAGCGAGGATCTGGCGTTCCCCAGGGGGGGGGCGCGCTGGTACCGCCTGCAGCTGCAGGCCGACTGGCGCGAACCAAGCCCACCGCTGCTGGTGATCCGGAATGCGCGCTTCCAGCCGGTGACGCTGTACATGGCGCCGGACTTTCGACCGCAGAACCAGTACCACGCGCAGAGTGGCCGCGATCCGCGCTACTCGCGTCGCGCACTGGTATTCGAGCTGCCGCCGAATCTGGCCTCCACGCAGAGTACCTACCTGCGCGTGCCCGGCGCCGTCAAACGCACCCCGTTCAGCGCCGAGGTCTATCCGGAGGAGTTCTACCAGGCTGCCGATACCCGCTGGGCGCGGCTGATGACGTTCTTCGAGGCCGTGCAGTTCACCATGATCCTGGTCGGGCTGACGCTGTGGCTGGCATTGCGCGAGAAGCTGTACGGATTCTTTGTCGGCTATCTGGTGCCGCAGTTCCTCTACCTGCTGATCTCCACCGGCGACATCTACCTGTTGCCGGGCAGCCAGTGGCTGGAGCCGCTGGGCATCCGCGTGCTGTGGTTCGTGGCTGCCTTGAGCACGCCATTCGCGCTGTCGTTCCTGATCGAGTTCTGCGATATGCGGCGCATCGTTCCGTACTTCGCGCGCGTGTTGTCATGGCTGCGCGCACCGTGGGTGATTCTGACCCTGACCTCGCTGTTGCCCATGAGCTTTCACAACGGCAACAGCCTGCAGGCGGATATCGGCAATGTGCTGTATCTGATCTGCGGGGTGGTGGCGATAGTCGCCGTGATCCTGGCCTGGCGGCGCGGTAGCGTGGCGGCCGGCGTCTTTTTGCTGGCGTGGAGCCCGCAGTCGGTATTCACTGCGCTGCGCGCGGCGCAACTGCTGTTCCGGGCCCCGCTGCCGAGCTGGCTCGAGTTCGGTCTGCCGGCGGTGATGTCGTTGTCCAGCCTGGTGCTGACGCTCGGGCTGGGCGTTTCCACACTGCAGATACGGCGCGAACGCGACCGCGCGCGGGATGAAGCGCAACACGATGCGCTCACCGGATTGCACAACCGGCGCGCGCTGATGATCCGCGTCGCCGAGGCATTGATCGCCGCGCGCCAGACGCGGCAATCGTTGTCGCTGATCTTTCTCGATCTCGACCACTTCAAGGTAGTCAACGATCGTTTTGGACATCTCATCGGGGACGCTTGCCTGCGCATCGTGGCCGAACGGATCCAGTCAGAACTGCGGCCGGGCGACATCCTGGCGCGTTGGGGTGGCGAGGAGTTCGTGGTGCTGCTGTTGCATACCGGACGGAGCGAAGCCGAGGCGATCGGCGAGCGCATCCGCCGTCGCGTCGAAGCCGATCCGCTCCAGTCTGGCGGTGAGGCGGTCCAGCTGACCGTCAGTCTGGGCATCTCCGGTTTTGCCGGCACCGGGCCGGACTCGCCCGAGCAGCTGATCGAGCAGGCCGACGCGGCGTTGTATCGGGCCAAGTCAAATGGCCGCAACTGCCTTGCGGTACACCCGACGTTCGCCGCGACCGGCTGAGATCGACGGATTTGGCGTCACCCCGACCGCGGCAGCTTGAATGAGCCGGGCAGCAGCGCCGCCACGGTGGTTTCCTGCATGTCGCCGTGCAGATTGCCGAGCACGACCGGCATCGTGTCGTCGCACAACTCGGTCATCACCTGGCGACAGGCGCCGCAGGGACTGATCGGCCCGGGGGTATCGCCGATCACCGCCAGCGCGGCGAAATCGCCGGGCTGGCAGCCGGCGGCGATCGCGCCGAAAAGAGCGGTGCGTTCGGCGCAGTTGCACAGGCCGTAGGATGCGTTCTCCACGTTGCAGCCGCTGAACCGGCGGCCGTCGCGGGTCAGCAGCGCGGCACCGACCAGGAACTTCGAATAGGGCGCATAGGCCTTCTCGCGTGCGCTGCGCGCCAGGGCCAGCAAGTCATCGAAAGCGTCGGGTGCTACGGACATCGGGATCTCCGGCGATGACTCCGCGCCGCGCGGGCCGCGCATGCGGCGGGCCAGCTTACTCTCACGAGCTTGACCGGATCAAAGCCTGTCAGTCCCAACTGCCGCTAAGATGTCCGGACCATTCAAGGGGGACTGCACCATGCCGATCACCGTAGCCGCTTTGCGTGAGACCGCTGCCGGGGAACGGCGGGTAGCAATCACCCCGGAGATGGCGAAGAAGCTGCGCGGCAAGGGTCTGCGCGTCTTGCTGGAGCACGACGCGGGTCGCGCCGCCGGTTTTCCCGATGCCAGCTATGCCGAAGCCGAGTTTGCCGACGCCGCCGGCGTGCTGGCGCAGGCCGACCTGCTGGCCTGCGTGCTGCCGCCAGACGACGCGGTGTATGCCAGCTTGCGCGAGGGCAGCGTGGTGGTGGGGCAGCTGCGGCCGTACGGCGCGGCCGAACGCGTCGCCGCGCTCGCCGCGCGCAAGCTGACCGCGTTTTCGCTGGAACTGCTGCCGCGCACGACGCGTGCGCAGGCGATGGATGTGCTGAGTTCGCAGGCGGCGGTGGCCGGTTACCGCGCCA